>JBEBUO010000026.1:0-17292 GCA_040393285.1 Taibaiella helva
AACGATGAATGTGCAAATGCTATAGCGCTATCGGTAAATGCAGATATGAATTGCGGGCAAGTGACTTCAGGTACCGTATTAGGCGCCACAGAAAGTGCGGATGCTGTGAGTTGTACTGGAACGGAAGACGACGATGTCTGGTACAGTTTTACAGCCACAGCAACCACACATCAGATTTCTTTGTTAAATGTGGATGGAAGTGTAACGGATATGGCGATGGAGCTTTTGGATGGTTGTGGAGGTGCAAGCCTGTTCTGTAGCGATCCTGAAAGCTTTTTTGCTTCCGGCCTGACGGTGGGCAGCACTTATTTGCTGCGTGTATACACTTATACGAGCAATTCAGGACAAAATACGACATTCGACATATGTATTGGTACACTTCCGCCACCGCCGGCCAATGATGAACCGCAAAACGCCGTTGCACTGACCGTTAATTCTGACTATGCATGCGGTGCCACCACAGCAGGAACTACCTTTAGTGCCAGCGAATCATCAGAGGTGGATCCTTCTTGCAGCTCCAGTGGGACTGATGACGACGTGTGGTACACATTTGTGGCAACAGGTGATGAACATCGTATAACCGTAGAGGGTACAACAACTACTACCGTAGCCCTGGCAGTGTACGAAGGTACTCCTGGAAGCCTAACCCAGATAACAGGCGCCTGTGCATCCACCACGGTTGCCGCTTCAAACCTTACGACCGGAACAACTTATTATGTCCGGGTGTATACTACCTCAAGTACAGTAGGTGTTGGTAGTAATTTCGAAATTTGCGTGGGTACACCGCCGCCGCCGCCTCCTAACGATGAATGTGCTGACGCGATTGATATCAGCTCGGGCTTGCAAGTGTCTGGAACCAGTTATTCGGCTACCGAAAGCCAACCCGGATGCACAGGAATCGCTAACGATGATGTGTGGTATCAGTTTACCACAGGAGTTGCAGGCGACGTAACGATAACGGTTGTGGGTGTTTCTTCGGGGTTTGATGCGGTCCTTGAAGTATTCAGCGGTACCTGTGAAAGCCTCACATCTATTGAATGTCGGGACCAGACAGCTAGTGGTGCTGAAGCATATGTGTTGACCGCTGATGCTGGTACCACCTATTACATGAGGGTGTATGACTATTCAGGTACAAATGATCCTGGAGGAAACTTTACTATAGTGGCTACGGGTACACCGCTGCCTGTAGAAATGGATGCATTAAAAGGACGCCTGACTCAGGAACACAATGCCGTATTGACCTGGACGACCTTTAAAGAAGCAGGTAATAAGGGCTTCGATATACAACGTTCCGAAAACGGTAAAGATTTCCAGGATATTAGCTTTGTATCGAGTAAAGCCGTCGGTGGTAATAGTACAGAAGCCATAGCCTATGCGTTTACGGATCAGCAACAAGTAACCGGAGAAGTGTATTACAGGTTGATGCAGCATGATATAGATGGTAAAACGACTTTATCCAATGTGGTGCGCTTAGCAGCTTTGGGACATAATGATTTTGCTATCAGTGCGTACCCTAATCCAGCTACGGACAAGGTCACGCTAATGATCAAGGGGCAGCGTAGCGCTGATGCGCAAGTGATGCTTACAGACGTGGCGGGTAAAGTGGTGCATACGCGAGCAGCAGATGCGGATCAGTTTACCCTGGATATGAGTGGCCTGCCTCCAGGTTTATACTTCATCAAGTATGCCGATGGCAAACATCACCAGGTCATTAAAATAAGCAAGCAGTAAGAGATTCGTTGCTCAAGTAGAAAAATAAGAGGACGTCGGTGCATCGCAGCATCGGCGTCCTTGCTATTTGGGTATTTATTCAATTTAATGGTAATACCATATTATAATCCTACCTTTGCGCCTTGTTTAAAAAATAACGACAAAAGTGTAGTATGGATTTATTTCAGGATTTTGGATTAAAAGAAGAACTGGTACAGGCAGTGACGGATATGGGTTTCGAAAAGGCAAGCCCTATTCAGCAACAAGCCATACCCTTACTTATTAAGGAAACCACGGATATTATAGCATTAGCACAAACAGGTACTGGTAAGACGGCTGCTTTCGGCCTGCCTCTGTTGCAGAAAATAGATACTTCAAACAATGAAGTGCAAGCTTTAGTATTGAGTCCCACCAGGGAATTATGTATGCAAATTCAAGCTGAATTTGTGAAATACAGCAAATACCTCCAGGGTGTCAATTCCCTTGCTGTATACGGTGGTACGCCTATTGGCAGTCAACTGCGCGACTTGCGTAGAAATGTACATGTAGTAGTGGCTACGCCTGGCCGGCTGATTGACTTGCTGGAAAGAAATGCGCTGAATCTGGATCATGTAACAACGCTGGTGCTGGATGAAGCCGACGAAATGTTGAACATGGGCTTTAGGGATGATATTGACTTTATCTTAAAAAATTCTCCGGCACGTGAGGCTACCTGGTTGTTTTCAGCAACCATGAATGCCGATGTGCGCCGCATCTCTAAACGTTACATGCAACAACCCAAGGAAATTGCAGTAGCACGGGAGAATATAGGTAACGAGAATATTGATCATCAATACTTCGTAACCCATGCACATCAAAAGTTTGATGCCCTGCGCAGGCTACTCGATTTCACGCCAGATATCTATGGTATCATTTTTACCCGTACCAAACAGGACGCCCAGGATATATCTGAGAAGCTGATGCGGGAAGGCTACCAGGTAAGCCCCTTACATGGGGACATGGACCAGAAAATGAGAACAAAAGTGATGGACCGTTTCAAACGGCGGATGCTTCAGGCTATTGTAGCTACCGATGTGGCGGCCAGAGGTATTGATGTGAGCGATATCACGCACGTGATTAATTATGAGTTGCCGGAAGATCCGGAAGTATATACCCACAGAAGTGGCCGTACAGGCCGCGCGGGCAAATCAGGAATTTGCATGTCCCTGGTTACTAACCGTGAAATTGGCCGTATTCGCCAGGTAGAACGCCTGGCCAAGACCCGTTTTCATAAAAGTGACATACCGGATGGGGCAGAAGTTGTACGCAAGCGACTGTTTCACTTTCTGGAGAAGATCGAACAGGCGGAAACGCTTTCCGGATTTGGTGAGATATACCAGAAAAGTATTCATGAGAAATTTGCCGGTTTAGATAAAGATGAATTAATCAATAGGCTGATCTGGATTCAGCTCAAAGATACGATTGCCGATTACGAGCATGCGCCGGATTTGAATGCCGGTTTTAGTACCAACAGGGCAGAGCAAGGTGCTCATTCCGGAAGTGTAAGGCTCTTTATCAATCTGGGAAGCAAGGATGGCATAGATCCTGGTGGCCTGGTAAGGTTCCTCACGGAGATGACCGATATGGACCCCAAGACCGTGAGCCGGGTTACGGTACGTGAACTGAGTAGCTTCTTTAATGTACCTGCAGATGCCGTGGAATTCCTGGCCGAAAGCCTCGCCTCCAGAAGGTATAAGAACCGTAAAGTGAGGATTGAGGAAGCCGATAAGAAGCCTGCTTTTAAAGACCGCAACTTTGGCGGAGCCAAAGATAATTATGCGAAAGGTGGTTATGAACGCAGGGACTATGGTAAAGAGACGCCTAAGTTTACCCGTGCCAGAAAACCGCAGCATAAAAATAATTAATAACAAAATAATATTTGTTACATTTTGATTGTCAGCATTATGTTTTGATATTTCAGTTTATGTAATAATTTTAACAGTTAAAGTAGTAACCCCAAAGGGTATTTTTTTAACTTTGCACCCGAACCAATATGTAATTGTGTAATGGGATTTGATTTAGTGCTTTGGTCATGGTTGACATTCGCATCACCTATGCAGCAACAAAATTTGCAGCAAATAGCGATGATGCCCGAAACCAAAAAAGAAATAACCGTAACAACTGAGAAAACTGGCATTGCCAGCTTCTACCATGATAAGTTTGTGGGTAGAAAAACGGCTAACGGGGAGATTTTTACCCAGGAAAAATTTACGGCTGCTAGTAATCATTTTAAGTTGGGTACCTATGTAAAAGTAACCAACCAGAAAAACGGGAAGGCTATTTATGTGAAGGTAAACGACCGTATGGGGCACCCTAGCCGGATGATTGACTTGACAGAGTTGGCGGCAACGAAATTAAACTTTATCCGCAGAGGAACGACTAAAGTTAAAATTGAGAAGGTTCCCGCAGAAGAAGGTAGGCGTATGATACTGGCACAAAGGCAAGCCCTGGATAAAGGCCAAGCGAAACCACAACTGGCACAGGCTAATGAAATTACCCAGGGTCAGCAACTTGATGTAAATACCTTGTAGCGGAAATAAAGAAAAGAGAGGAATAAGAAAAATTGATACAGGTCTGCCCCCCCCGGGAGCAGACCTGTTAGTTATTCGTCAGTTCTCGTTCGATTATCCCGTCCCGCATCATCAGCACCCGATCGGCCATTGCAGCCAGTTGTTCATTGTGGGTAACGATGACAAAGGTTTGTTTGTTTTCTTTTCGTAACCTCAGGAACAACTCATGCACGGAATGGGCATTGGCAGAGTCGAGGTTGCCCGTAGGTTCGTCGGCAAATACCACGGAAGGGTGGTGTACGATGGCCCGCGCAATAGCTACGCGCTGCTGTTCTCCGCCCGATAGTTCCCCCGGCTTATGCTCCGCCCGCTGCTGTAGCCCTACCTGTTCCAGTACGGCCATGGCAGTACCCGTAGCTTCTTTTCGGCCTTTCCCCGCAATTAACAGGGGCATACACACGTTTTCCAGTGCGGTAAATTCTGGCAACAGGTGATGGAACTGAAACACAAAACCCATATGTTGATTCCTGAATGCCGCCTGTTTTCTTGCCGATAATTGGAACAAGTCGGTGTTCATCAGGCTAACAGCGCCTTCGTTGGGCGTATCTAAAGAGCCCAGCAAGTGCAATAGTGTGCTTTTACCGGCACCGGAAGGCCCGGCAATGGCAACAAATTCACCTGGGGTGATCTGTAAAGACACCTGCTTAAGTACCTGGAGTTTGCCGTATTTCTTGCTCAGATTAGTTGCAGTCAGCATAAATCATCACCGTTTTATCTTGTAATTCTTATATTCAAACCATCGTCTTCCTGTAAGCCGGTTGAGCCAATGCACGAATTTGTCCTTAAGAGACATATTGGATTGGCTTGGGTCATAGGTAAAGGACCAGTCCTGGGCGGCAATAATGGCCTTCATATATTTGGGGTGGCCAAGGGTGAAAGGCGCTAACTGATCTACTTCATTAAAATTGAAATCTTTGGCCTGAACATGTTTTTCCACCCATTGATCATCATGCCAGAACCGTTGAAAATAATCATCCTTTTTCTTCATCAGGTTGGGATGCCGGGCATAAGAATAGTGGTATACGGGTATATCTGTCTTTAGCACCTTTAATTTTTCACCAGCTTCGTCGGGAGCCTGTTCAGCGGTATGCTTATACTTCCTGAAGCCCTGCGAATCTTTATAGGAACGGATAGATCCGGTGTTTTTAAATGCTCTTATTTCGAAAGGGTGTGTTTTTCTGGTATTGCGGATATGGTTAAAATCGCCCCAAAAATGATAAAAGGGAAAAAGCAATCCTTCCACATCGGGCTGCTGACTAGCCAATCGAAGCCAGTTGCGAAGATCCTCGTGGTGCCGCTCGTGAAGCACCTCATCTACCTGAAGGTGTATGGCCCAGTCTCCTTTTATGGCACTTAAGCCGATGTTTGATTGCTGGGCAAATATTTTTCCGTTTTGCCTCAGGCTTTCGTCCCAAACTGAATCAATAATAACAATCTTCTCCTGCTGCAACTGCTCGATGGCAGCCCTGGTGCCGTCTGTGGAGTCACCTACCACCACTACCAGCTCATCCACCACAGGCAGAAGAGACTGTATGGATGCCAGGAAAGGGTAGCCGTATTTAAAGCCGTTTCTCACGTAAGTGAACCCGCTAATCGTCATATACAGGAAGGGAAAGTAAGTGGAACAAAAGTACCTAAATTAATTAAACCATATTGCCTTTATAGGTTCTAAGGAGGACATTGGTAAATTAATTCTATTAAATGTACAGAATGATCCTTTTTTGATGGGGAAACCTTACATTTGCACAAATTCAATAACAGATAGATAATTAATAAAATATGTTTTGGACTCTTGAATTAGCATCGCATCTGGAAGATGCGCCCTGGCCGGCCACAAAGGACGAACTTATTGACTACGCCATCCGGTCTGGAGCACCGTTGGAGGTGGTAGAAAATTTACAGGAACTGGAGGAAGAAGGGGAAATGTACGAAGGCGTGGAAGATATCTGGCCCGACTATCCTACCCAGGAAGACTTCTTCTTTAATGAAGATGAGTATTAAGGTTTTGTATAGCGTAAAATAGTGTATTACCTGATGGCGTTCTGAACAGAGCGCCATTAATCGTAGTAGGCTTTATTGATAGAATTCGAAAAGAGTAAAGCATATAGTAAGACAAACAACATGCTGGTGACCAGGGTAACACCGATCTTAATAAAAGTGTAACCTAAGCTGCTCAGGCTCCATATCTCAAGCAGATAATAAACCACATGGTGGATAAAAAGTAAAATGGCTGCGTAGGTAAGAAAAGGCGTGCGGCCCATCGACTTAAAATTAGGCGCGGAGTTGGCATATTCAGAAAGCCGCTTGGGCATCAAAGCCGTGAGCACCTGAGTACGTACGAACGCCATAAATACACAGGCGAAAGCATGAATGCCACCCGTATTCATGAACGTGTCGATAGTGAAACCCAGCACAAAGCCCGACAACAGCAAGAAAGACACCGGAGCAGACAAAGGCAGCAGCAATAAGAATAAAGGGTAAATGAAGGGCGTGTAGGCCGGAAAGCCTTCGGGATGGCTCCACCAGCGTAAAGGAATCTTATTTAACAACAAGACCTGTATCAGGATCAGTAATATAAAACGGATGATATTTCTTAAATAAATGCTCATAAACCTCAATCCTGTTTTATGGTGTATTGTTTTGTCTGTCCTCGCTGCGTGCCCTGGTGTTGGCCTCCAGACGTACCCTTTCCTCTCCGATCTTATCTTTAACCACGTATACGTACTGCAGGTTCCTGAAGTTGGTAGATAGGGCAATTTTCAGGGTCTTTTCATTGCTTGATTTCACGGTGTCCACACGCGCCACTTTACCGATCATGATATTTCCGGGGAAGGTGGCATAACCTGTAGTGAAGATGGTGTCTCCTTTTTTTACTTTAATGGCGGTAGGTACTTTTTCCATGTACACATAATCAGGCGATCCGGGCTCCCATATGATGGTGCCGAACGTACCGTCCGAAAGCATGGCACTCACCCGCCTATCGCTCAGTACCGAGGCCACCGTGGCATAATGCTGGGATACCTGCTCCACGCGGCCCACAATTCCGGAATTGGTCACTACTGCCATTCCTGGTTCAATGCCGTTGTCCTTGCCTCTGTTGATGGTAATAAAGTTGATCCGGTCGTTACTTATGGAGTTATTGATTACCCTGGCAGGGGTATAATGATAGAGGGCATATTTAACCGTTTCAGCCGGACCTGCATATGTCGCCTTGGTCGTATCTCTCCCGTTTGTCCTGCTTGTGTCTCTTGCAGCCATCAGCACCCTTGATACCGTATCTCTGAGTGTATCTATATGCGAGCTGCTGGCCAGCTGGTTATGCAAGCGCGCATTCTCCTGTAGCAGACTGTCGTTAAGGCGGCGCAATTGAAAATAATAAACTACGTCATTTTGCTTCTTGTAGAAAAAAGCAGCTACGGCGTTAGATGAGTTGGTGATGTCCACGCCTTGCATGTTTCTGCTTTTACTGATCAATACCAGGCTGACTATCTCCAATAAGATGAAGAGGAGTAGATTGCGGTAACGCCTGATAAGGAGTAAAAAATTACGCACGGATGGAGGGACAAATTAAATAGAATAAGGAACTTTAATTATTTCATTAAAAAGGTAAACCGGGAAATGTTTTTCAGCGACATACCGGTACCTCTTACTACGGCGCGTAGGGGATCGTCGGCTACATGAACCGGTAATTTGATTTTTTGCGAAATACGTTTGTCCAGCCCGCGGAGCAGGGCACCTCCTCCGGTAAGGTACAGACCACGACGGTAAATATCCGAAGCCAGTTCCGGTGGTGTGCTTTCGAGCGCTTTAAGAATGGCTTCTTCAATTTTAAAGATAGACTTGTCCAGGGCCTCGGCCACTTCCTGGTAAGACACAGAAATCTGCTTGGGAATACCGGTGACCAGATCACGTCCGTTGACCGAAATATCATCAGGTGCGTTGTCCAGTTCTTTCAGTGCAGACCCTACATGAATCTTGATTTGCTCCGCAGTACGTTCCCCTATGTTCAGGCTGTGATAGCGGCGCATGGCCTCCATAATATCTGTGGTGAACTCATCGCCTGCAATCCGGATACTCTGGTCACACACAATGCCGGCAAGAGAAATCACGGAAATTCCGGTAGTGCCACCACCTATATCTATGATCATATTGCCCGTGGGCTCTTCCACATCTATACCTATACCTAAGGCGGCCGCCATAGGTTCGTGAATCATATACACTTCCTTAGCGCCCGCTTGCTCTGCACTATCCCGCACCGCACGTTTTTCTACTTCTGTGATACTGGAGGGGATGCATATCACCATGCGCCAACTGGGAGGGAATAAGGGCTTTTTAGGATAAACCATTTTGATCATCTCCCGGAGCATACCCTCAGCAGCGTCAAAATCGGCAATTACCCCATCTTTTAAAGGTCGTATGGTTTTGAGGTTGTCGTGGGTTTTTTCGTGCATCATCATTGCCTTTTTACCTACGGCAATGATTTTGTTGGTGGTGCGGTCTTTGGCTACAATAGATGGTTCATCTACTACTACCTGGTCGTTATGAATAATGAGTGTATTGGCGGTGCCTAAATCTATGGCAATTTCCTGTGTCAAAAAGTTGAACAATCCCATTGTGAATCGGTATTCCGAAGTATTTTAAAAAGAAGTGAATAGTGGTGTTGGCAAATCCTTGCAAAAATGCGAAAAATAAACGGTTTGCAAATGCGGTTTTGCTAAAAAAACCATAATTGTGGATACTTAGTGGATTGGCTTCGATAGCTGTAAAAATATAGTGAATTGTCATTTTTACGTAATATTTAGCCATATTTGGGTTAATTCACCTGCGCGGTTTAATAGCTTCGCATATTTCTGACTGGCTTTTCGTAATTTTGCGGCCAAATTTTACTAATGATACAAACTGATATAGCCATAGTTGGCGCTGGCCCGGTTGGCCTTTTTGCCGTGTTTGAAGCCGGCTTGTTAAAAATGCGCTGCCACCTGATCGATTATTTACCCCAGATAGGTGGTCAGCTTTCTGAAATTTATCCTAAGAAACCGATTTATGATATTCCGGGTTATCCTTCCGTATTGGCGCAGGAACTCGTGGACAACCTGAAGGAACAGATTGCACCATTCCATCCAAGTTATACGCTGGGCGAAAGGGTAGAAGGACTGGAAAAGAGAGGGGATGCAGATTTTCTGCTCACCACCAATATGGGTACCCAGATCGAAGCCAAGGCAGTAGTTATCGCAGGAGGCTTGGGTTGCTTTGAACCCCGTAAGCCTGCTGTGGCCGGACTGGAACAATTCGAAAACGGGAAAGGAATCAACTATATGATTCTCGAACCCGAGTATTATCGTAATAAGCGCATGGTGCTGGCAGGTGGCGGCGATAGTGCACTGGACTGGACCATCTTCCTGGCTAATGTAGCGGAGCGGGTAACCCTGGTACACAGGAGTGAGAGCTTCAGGGGTGCCCCGGACTCGGTAAATAAGGTCATGCAACTGGCTGAAGAAGGCAAGATAGACCTGGTACTGAACGCTAATCTTGCGGAGGTAAATGGAAACGGCCGGCTGCGTGAAGTGAAATTGGAACATAGCAAAACCAAGGAACAACAGACCATTGAGACCGATTACCTGATTCCTTTATTCGGCTTGAGCCCCAAGTTAGGCCCCATAGAAGGCTGGAATCTGAATATTGATAAGAATGCGATTGAGGTCAATACCGACGACTATTCAACTAATATCGAAGGTATTTGGGCTATAGGCGATATCAATACGTATAAAAACAAGTTGAAGCTTATTCTTTGCGGGTTCCATGAAGCCGCGTTGATGAGTCATAGCGTCTATAAATACATTAATCCGGGTGTGAAATACACCATGAAATATACAACAGTAAACGGGATTGCCGAATTTTAAGGAAAATCACTTTCCTTTGCAGTAAGCTACGTAATCATCCCGACAATATATTTTATGGAAAATATCATCACCATTTACTTGGAGCATCCCAACGGTCAAGTAGATGCGCTGGAGGCGCCCACGGATATGAGTCTGAGTCTGATGGAACTGCTCAAGGCCAATGATTATGAAGTGCTGGCCACCTGTGGCGGTATGGCGCTTTGTGCTACTTGTTGTGTGGATGTCTTGGAAGGTGCTGAAGGCCTGGAAGAAATAGGCGACGATGAATATGCGATGCTGGACACCCTGCCCGACTTATTGCCCAATTCCAGATTGGCCTGTCAGCTTAAATTGAATGAGGCTATGGACAAGCTTCGGATAAAACTACACGGAACCTGACGATAAACATGTGCATCATTGGTGCACATTTTTTTATTTAGCGACTTTGCCTGTTCTCTTATACGGGTTTAGTGCACGCAACTCTTTAAAAAACGATTTCTCCTGTACACCTACATGTTGTAGCAGGTCGCCCAGCTTATCAAACCGGTCGGAAGCCATATTGCGTCCCTTCATGATCTTACCTGCGGCCAGGGCAAAGTTGCGCCAGTCATCACCAATAGCAGTCAGCTTTTGTGCCATGCGGGGCAAATCCGGATTATTTGTGAGCTGCCCTGCCTCCTGAAGGAAGGCGGCATATAAGAAACGAAAACCGGCACCACCTGTTCCGATTACTTCCTGCATCTGAATAATATTACTCAGGTAAAGATTGATGGTGGTCGTATCGTATTTTTTAGGGTACTTCCTGAGCTTTCTGGCCAAAAGCAAAATGCCATTGGTGCCGAACCAGGGCATGGGTGGTACGGTCATATTATAACATACCTGATCAATACTTTGCCAGATCGACAAGGACAGGTCTCCATTAAGCGAACCGGCATTTTCTATATAGTACATTTTGCCTTTTGGACGTGGCGTAGCCTGGGCAAATCTCGCCTGGCGCAACTGATCCGCACTAATCCAGGACATTTCTTCTATGACCGGATCACTGATCATGTACTGCCCGTCCTGCTTTCCGTACACCACCAGGTTATGGCCGCTAAACTGGAAGCGGAAATACTCCGGTAAGTAGTCGAGGTAATAGACGTTTGTAACTACCGCTACCGGTTTTCCCTGCTCCAGCAATTTGTCCAAAGCCGCCATTCCTTCCTGCTCCCTACTGAAAGTCTTAAGGGCTATGCTGCCGCCCAGCCGGCGAATGGACTTTTTGAAGATGGAGACAAACCATTGCCGGTAACCTATGGCTGGCTTGCCGTTCACTTTTATAAAAGGCAGGTGCACAAAGTATAAACCGGAACCAAGACCAAAGGCCATAGGTTCGCTAATGGGGATGCCTTCATAGCGGAGCAGGTTTACTGTTACGCCACTTTCACAATGTGCATGTTGTTGGTGTTGAAAAGGAATATGCATTTTCATGGATTTCAAACGAGAGGACAAGATAATAAAGTATACTTAATTGCATGGCCTGAGGTTCTCGAAAATAGTTTTAAAAACTGACAAATGTTAGGTTTTGTTTGCCTTGTCCGTGGTACCTTTGTGGTCAGAATGAAGAGGGCCACAATATTCGTACTCGTACTCGCTACACTGATGCAGGTGTGGAGTAAGCCCTTTATTCTCGTTAATTTTTGGCTCAACCAGGACTATATAGCGGCTAACCTGTGTGAGAACAAAGCGCGTCCCCAGCTTCAATGCAATGGTAAGTGCCAGCTGAAGAAGCAGATGGATAACGACGAAAAATCAAAAGACACACGCATGCCGGTACAGGAAGCTGTTGCGTTCTTCGGTTTTGCTTCGTTTGTGATACCGATAGCTGTGACTTCGGGCGCTTCTAAGAAATTTTTCACGTTTAATGAGGTGGTCTTTGGGAAATATACCGTGACCATTTTTCATCCCCCCGACGCGCTGGGTTGATACGCCCTATTTTATTTCTTTGTGTACCAGCACATGATGCCGTGTCCTGAATGGACAATGGTAGCCACGTTTATGCCAGGCATAGCGACAGGCATTTTCATATCCTTTTTAAAAAATTAATCTACATGAAAAATTATTTTTTCCCTGTTTGGGTATTGTTGGTTTTAGCAGGCGCCAGTGCCTGTAGTCATAAACCCGGAGACGACCCACTGCCGGCTACAGACCGGCATGAAATAGGCTCGGCCTTATCTGCTGATCAATATCGCGTAACCCTCTATGCGGATAGTAGTAAGTTATTTACTGGATTCAATAAGCTCTATATAAAAATAGAAGATGAGCAGAGCAGCCCGGTTTCAGACATCGAACTGAGTTTATTGCCGGAGATGGACATGGGTATGCACCGGCACGGTTGTCCGGTAAATCCGCCTGAATACCGTAATACTTCGTCTTTGTTTGAAGCAGCTGCGGTGTTTACCATGCCTTCAGTAGATGGCGATTGGCGTATCCATGTGTTGTTAAACGACGACACTGTTTCCTTTCCTGTGGAGGTGCATGATTTTGAAACGAAAGTTGTGGGCTCCTTCTCTGGCCTTGACGGTGAAAAATATGTACTCTCCTTATGCCGGCCGGCTCATTGGAACGTAGGCTTAAATGACATAACCTTCACATTGCATCGGCAAGAAGGGCCTTTTGCCTATCCGGAAGTATTGGATGCCATCATCGAAATGACGCCAGAAATGCCCTCTATGGGCCACGGGTCGCCTAATAATGTACATCCGGTAAGTATAGGAAATGGTTACTATAAAGGGGTAGTAAACTTTACCATGACAGGTGACTGGCGTATGCACCTTAAGGTAAGCAGAAATGGTACTGTCGTATTGGAAGATGCTGCATTGGATATCCTTTTTTAACGAAAGCCGGCGACAATTTCTTACATCAATTATTAAAGCTTCTATACATGTACCGGATAAAATTCTTTTTACCGCTTCTTTTAATCTCCAGGTCTTTGCTGGCCCAGGATAAACCGGTAACAGACAGCCTTTGGGCCATGCCGGAAGTGCAGCTCCAAACTGTGGAGGTACAAAGTTTTCAACAACAAGGACTGAAAAAAGATTATAAAAAAACACCGGACCTGCAGCAACCGGTAGATAAGTTGCTCAGTGGCATAAAAGGGGTACAAATGATTCGCCGTGGTAATTTTGCCTGGGAACCTACTATCCGGGGTTTAAGCGGAGGACAAATCAATACGACGATTGATGGTATGTATGTTTTCGGTGCCTGTACGGATAAAATGGACCCCGTCAGTTCCTACATAGAGCCTGCCAATCTTCAGACGATACAAGTAGGCTACGGGCCAGGTGCCGCTCAGCACGGCACGGGGATAGGCGGGGGCTTTGATTTTCGCTTGATGAAGGCCATGCCGGATACAGCTTTTTACATAAAGGGCTTAGCTGGTGCAGGTTGGGAAACCAATGGTGCAGCCACCAAGATCATGGGGGCCGTGCAGGCAGGTAATCATAACTGGGCTATTGGTGCAAACGGTGTGTTTCGGAAATCAGGCAATTACCGGATGGGGGGTGGAAAACAGGTTGATTTTTCCCAATATACCAAATGGAATGGAGGCCTGAATGCCACTCATCGATTAGGAAATCATCATCAGCTAAGTGTGGCTTACTTGCAGGATGAAGGATATGATATAGGCTATCCTGCATTGACTATGGATGTGGCTTATGCCAAAGCAAAAATCGGATCCCTTAGTCATACCTATTCCTGCGGCCACCACCGTTTGTTCCGATGGGAGTCGAAAGTGTACTATAACTTTGTAGATCATGCGATGGATGATACCCGTCGGCCCTCAGATCAGGTACCTATGCACATGGACATGCCGGGCGATTCGCGCACGGCCGGTTTTTTTACCAAGGCACTGTATCGGTTAAACGACAAGAGTGTATTTACCTTACTGGTGAATGGATATCAAAACAGGCTGCATGCCGAAATGACCATGTATCCTGACCAGGGTGCCGAAATGTTTATGCTTACCATCCCCGATGCCCAGAGAAATATGATCGGGCTGCAATTAAGCAATCAATACGATTTGTTTCCCTTTTGGAACATGGAGGTAGGTATTCGGATGGATTATGTAGTAAGTGGTATCTATACAGAATTAGGAAGACAAACCTTGTCGGGGATGCATTCGGGTACAACAGACCGTAAGCAAGCCGTGCTAAATGTTTTTTTGCAACATAACTGGCGTTTGGCCCCTAACTGGGAGTTGTATGCAGGTCTTGCTAAGGCCGGCCGTGCGCCGACGCTTCAGGAATTATACGGCTTTTACTTGTATAACCGAATGGATGCTTTCGATTATCTGGGAAATAGTGCCCTGAAACAAGAACAAAGCTGGAATGTGACAATAGGTACGGCTTATAAAAGGGAAAAATGGGAAGTCGGGCTCAATGGCTTCTCTTATTTTTTTCGTGATTATATCGCAGGGGCAAGGAGGGCAGATTACAGTGTGATGACGATAGGTGCGCTGGGCGTAAAGCAGTACACTAACCTCTCGGGGGCTACGCTGTATGGAATAGAGCTGGAGGCCGGTTATCGACCTTTTAAAGGCCTGCGTGTAGCAACTACACAGGCGTATACTTATGGGCGCGATCATGAGGGAGCAGCACTTCCTTTAATTTCGCCCTTACGCAGCTCGTACAGTATGGCGTATGCTTATCGCGGTTTTCGTGCGGAATTTAGTATGCAGTACCAGGCCGACCAGCATCATGTGTCCACTGAAAAGTATGGAGAAAGACCATCTGTCGGATTTACGGTATTGAATGCTACCGTCGGCAAGTCCTTTACGGCCGGAAAGCATAAGATAGATCTGAACGTAAGCATGGAAAATATTGCCGACGTACGGTATTATGAGCATCTGGACATCATGAAGGTATACCGGCCAGGCCGGAACCTTATCCTACACGGTACATACAATTTTTAACCGATCAGAATGAGGTGCCTGCTCTTGCCGGAAAAGCAGGCACTTCTTTTTCAGATTGCTTTACTTCTTTCCGATCCGGTACAGTTTGCCGGCATCTGTTACTGCATATACTGCACCTTCTTTGCCTACTGCAAGGTCTCTGAAACGCTCGCGTTCCTCTACCAGGAGTCTTTCTTCTGCCACGACCTTGTTGTCTTCTATCACCAGTCGTGCAATATGTTGTCCACTCAGGCAGGCAATGAGCAGATTATTCTTCCATTCCATTATTTCATTAGCATTGTAAAACACCATGCCACTTGGCGATATTACCGGATCCCAGTAATAGACCGGTTGTTCCATGCCTTGCTGTTGTGTGATACCATCGCCCACAGGATTGCCGTTGTATTCCAAACCATAAGTGATTATCGGCCAGCCGTAATTCTTACCCGGACTTAGCCGATTGAGTTCATCGCCACCTCTTGGACCAAATTCACCCTGCCATAAGTCGCCGGTAACGGGGTGTATGGCCAGCCCCTGCACATTTCTATGGCCGTAAGTATAGATTTGTCCCACCGCTCCGGTAGAGTCAATAAAGGGGTTGTTCCCTACCGCTTGCCCGTCTGTGGTGAGGTGTAACACCTTCCCCAGGGCAGAGTTGAGCCATTGGGCCTGGGGCCTGGTGGCCAGGTCAGAACGCTCACCTGTGCTTACAAACAGATTCCCGGCGGCATCGAATATAATTCGCCCACCATAGTGCAGGCTGCCATTGTAGGCCGGCTCGGCACGGAAAATTATTTGTATGTTCAATACATTTGATTCATCGGGGTTAAGCATGCCTTTGGCAACTGTGGTTACCGTGCCACCCGATACATCTTCGGAGAAGGTCCAGTACAGGATGCGGTTGTTTTCAAACGCCGGATCGGCCACAATATCAAGTAGGCCACCCTGTCCGCTACTGTTTACCGGGGGTAAGCCCGTAATAGGGTTGCTTAGCTGACCGCTGGTATCGGCAATTCTCAGGGTGCCTGTCTTCTCGGTAATGAGCAGGCGGCCGTCAGGAAGGGTAATAATACCCCATGGTTGGGATAAGTTTTGAGCAATAATCCTAATATCTAAAGGGGTTTGTGTTTTAATGCCATTTACCCGTGTCTGACCCCGGAAGGCAGGGTCGTAGTCCGCATTCGGCGGTGAGGTTTCTACAGGTGGTAAGTTTGCACCTCCGCCTGGAGGATCGCCACCGTTATTATTCTCAGGCTTGCAAGCGGTCGTGACCAGTATACATGAAAGGAGGCTAATTGGTATCAGAACATTCATCATAGAAGTTGTTTATGGGCTATATAGTGTATATAAAACAAAATGCCGGGTCAAAAGTTCAGTTTACCGCGATTATTGCTTTCGATATGCCAGCAACAAAAAAAGATAGCCTTAGCTATCTTTTTTTGTTGTTCATAAACTTCGTTTAGCTTTTTAAAGGAGCGCCCACGGGAACAGCACAATCATGTCCCGGCTCGCCATGGGGCGGATTAAGTTTGGCGTTTGCATTTGCAGGCTGTGAAGAAGGTGCAACCGCAGGGGCAGTATTACCGCTATTTAAGGGTGCACCGACAGGCACCGCACAGTCGTGACCTGGCTCTCCATGTGGTGGGTTCAGTTGTGCGGTAGCCCGGGCAGGCTGAGGCTTGTCGTTAGGACTTGGAGCCCCTTGCATGTTAAGGGGTGCAGCCGTAGCATTCGTTGTGTCTACAGTTGTATATTGTCCGGGCATGCTTATAGTTGTGTCTACGGTCATGCCATTCGTGGTAACCGTTTGGTCTCCTGTTCCTGTCTGGCCATTGCAGGCAGCCAGGATGCTCAATGCGGTCAGGCCTATAGAGGCTATTATTACGTGTTTCATTTTTACATTATTTAGTTGAAGATATCGAAACGCTTCAAAGGTAAAGGAAAGTAGGGATTTTAAAAGACTATAGAAGTCGTCGTTTTGGTAATGAAATGGTAATAGGAATACTATTTTTTCGAATTTTTATATTTAGCGTTATTCCTTATGATGAGTTTTATGACTAGGTTATACTTTCCCTAAAAGCAGAAGGAACGCTATTTATTGCGTTCCTTCATCATCATTGGCGGTTTGCCCAGTACAAGGACTGTTATCTTCCCCCTGCAAAAT
>JBEBUO010000027.1:0-16757 GCA_040393285.1 Taibaiella helva
GGTGGAAAGGGGCAAAAAGACTTCATAGGCTAAAAAGATGTCGTTTTTTTTCCCTTATCTTTGTCGCCTTAATTAAATTTGATTTTACATCTCAAAATCACAGAGCCATAAGAGCATTTCTACATAAATTTAATTATTAATCAACACAGACGACGAATGGCTAAACGCATTTCAATTGCTGCCGGGCTAACCCTGCTGTCCGGTATACTGGCTTCTCCTGCATTTGCTCAAGACCCCACTCTTGACGGACGTGTGGGCACGATTACCACTGCGGTACCTTTTTTGAGAATTTCCCCGGATGCTCGTAGTGGCGCTATGGGTGATGTAGGCCTGGCCCTAAGCCCCGATGCCAATGCCCAATACTGGAATGTAGCGAAACTGGCGGCGGCCGAAAAAGATTTCGGTGCCTCTATTACCTATACCCCCTGGCTGAAAGACCTGGTTCCTGATGTATTTCTGGGTTATATTTCCGGATATAAAAAATTTGGTCCCGATGGCGGAAATCAAGCCATCAGTGCCTCGCTGCGTTATTTTAACCTGGGCACCCTGGATTACCGTAATGAGACCGGTGACCCTAACGGAACGGGTAAACCCCGCGAATTTTCTTTCGACGTAGGTTATTCCCGTAATTTGTCTGAATTCCTGTCTGTAGGTGTGGCTTTGCGCTATATCAATTCTAATATCGCAGCCGGATCCGTAAGTGAAGGCAATCAATACAAACCGGCCAATGCTGTAGCCGGCGACATCGGCCTGTACTACCACAAGACCCAGGAAATGGCAGAAGATCAGAAAGGTACGCTGAGCCTAGGTGCCGTGCTTTCCAACATAGGTTCCAAAATCAGTTATTCCCAGCAAAACAGGGACTTTATTCCCACCAATTTGGGTATTGGTGGTGCCTATACCTACCAGGTTGATCGCTACAATGAAGTCACCTTTGCCCTGGACCTGAACAAAGCCCTAACCCCCGCCCCCATAGTTAAAACCGATGGAGCAGGCAATACCTATTGGGAAATACCCAATATGGGCGTACTGGCCGGTTTGGGCAATTCGTTTCTGAAAGCGCCTCCGGGTTATGGTACGACCATTTCGGTAGGGGGAGAATACTGGTATCAGGACCAATTTGCCGTTCGTGCCGGATATTTTTACGAGAACAAGAACAATGGCGACCGCCAGTACTTTACTTGTGGTTTAGGCGTGAAATATAATGTATTCGGACTCAATTTTGCTTACCTGGTGCCTTCAGGTTCCGGTGCAGCACGCAACCCCCTCTCCAATACCTTACGTTTCTCGCTTACATTTGATTTTGATAAGGGCGGCCTTGCTAAACAAGAAGCCACTCAAGGATAATACACCTCACCAGCAGGCCGCAGTGAACGGAATGCCAGAGGGTACCATACTAAGGTGATAGGCCGGTACAGCAGTTTGAGGAAGATGGATACGAAAGGCTTATCACCTTACCAAATTAAAGAGCCCGGGGCAGCAATGCTCCGGGCTTTTAACAGGCCATTAATTATATGCGGCTTATTTGCTAAGATTGATTAGGTTCTCTATTTTTGTAACATACAGTACTTTACTATTTTAAATTTAAGGCATCATGAAACTGCGTGTAGGTAACGGAATTGATTTTCATCAACTGGCAGAAGGTTACCCTTTTTGGTTAGGCGGCATAGCATTGGATCACCCCAAAGGTGCGGTAGGACATTCTGATGCCGATGTGCTGTTACATGCCATTTGCGATGCTTTATTGGGTGCTGTATCCCTGGGCGATATTGGCACGCATTTTCCAGATACAGACGAAGCCTATAAAGGCATTGACAGCAAGGTGCTGTTGCGGAGATGCTATAATATGGTAAAAGAGAAAGGTTACTGGATTGCTAATATAGACAGCACGGTTTGCCTCCAGTTACCTAAAATAAAACCCCACATTCCCAAAATGAGAGACACCATTGCCTCGGTTCTGGGCATAGAAACAGATGATATCTCCATTAAAGCTACCACTACGGAGCAGATGGGATTCGTAGGCAGGGAAGAAGGTGTGATGGCTTATGCTACCGTGCTCCTCACCAAGCATTAATCTGTATTGACAGTCGATAATAAGAAAGATAACAAAAGGCAAACCTGGCAGTGCGCCTTTTTTCGTTATGCAAAAAAATTCATTTACAATACACTGATCCCTACTGCGCCGGCGACACCTCCACTCACCGCAAATTTCATCGCCTCCGTAGCATTCATTTCGGTTACCGGCTTCACATCATTTTTCTCCACAATGATTACCCAACCGGATATAGCATAGGAGTGCGGCAAGTACACAGCACACTTCTGGCCTTGTCCCAATTCCGGCATATCTGCCTGGGTCAGAAAGCCGATCCGCCACACTTCCGGCGCCAGGCTTACCCTTACCCATACCGGGTTATTAAACTTTTTCTTATCGCCCATAAAGGAGTCCAGCACATCTTTAAAGGCCGAATACACATGCTTTATACCTGGTGTATGCTCCAACAGCATGCCAAATGCTTCTACAATCCACCGGCCAAAGAAAAAGCGGGTGCCCAGGAAGCCTACCACCGCAATGATTAAGATTACGGATAAAAAACCTATACCGGGAAAAATGGCCAGCCCGGGAATCAGACTGTCTATAGAAACGAAAATCAGATAGAGGATATAAATGGTTGCGGCAATAGGACCAATAATAACGAGCCCTTGTATAAAGGCCTTGAAAAAACTTTTAAAAAATGTATTCATTACTTATGAGTTAGGCAACATGCATAGCCCCCTGCCGATGAGCTATGGTTATGTTTATTTCCGGAAAATATAGAAAAACGAAACAGGCCTGTAAAAATACAGACCTGTTTCGGTATTAAGGTAAAAAAACAGTGATTTTAGAAAGTATACCTTAAACCTACCTGCATGCCCCAGGTACTTGAAGTACCAAAAAGGTTGCGGAAAGGCGTTTCCGGCAGTACCGTCTTGCCATTGGCATCCTGCACGGTAATCATATTGAAGGTAGGCACCCCTTCTTCACTTACACTATTTACGTTCAACAAACCATAATTATATAACGAACCGGTATTCAACTGCTTATAAAGCCCCCACTCGCTACTGAGCAGGTTACCTACGTTCATAATATCGAGGCTTAACTGCAAGTTATGGCGGCGCCCGCTCTTTCCTTCGGTAACAAAAACATCCTGCAATAAACGAAAATCCCAGCGATTCAGCCAAGGCATCAAGCCATTGTTTCGCGCTACGTAACCACCTCTGGCAGCGCTCAGCTGTTTACTGTTGGCTACAAATTTATCAAAAGCATTGCGTTGTTCTTCAGGTGTAAACAACACATTACCGTCTCTATCCGTAATGCTGGCAAAATTGAGGTCATCGGATTCGGCCGGAAGGTAGAGCAAATCAAGACTTACACCATCCTGATTAATATCTCCGTTATAAGTGTAGGCAAAACGACCCTGGTGCTGACCATTATAAAAAAGGGAAATGGTTGTAGCCAGATGATTAGCATACTCCTTGCGATAAGAGATATTAGCCACGATGCGGTGGGGAATGCTGAACTGGGAAATACCCAGCAACAATTCATTCGGATCATTAATAGAATAATTGTTACTCCAGGCCGAATTTCCCGCCGAACCAGGATTTCCCGTCACATCTTTAGCATCGGAATAAGTATAAAATAAGCTCCCGCTAAAGCCATGAAAAGCATTCATATTTACCCCAATAGTGGCTGCCATAGCATAGCCTTTATTGTTATTGGACAGTACCGGAATCACCTCGCCCATAGCTGCGTTATATTTGGCATTACCCGGACCATCCCAAAATGCCCGATCATCACCTGAATAGTTCAGCTGCTTCGTAGCCGCCTGTCTGTTAGCGTTAAACTGGTACACAGATACGATATCCTTGGTATAGATAAAGTCAAACGTGGCAGTCAGCGGCGTATTGCTTATCTTATAATCTAAACCCAGGTTGGTACGCCATACCTGTGGCATCTTAAAGGAGGGATCGATAAGCGATACAGACCCGGGCAACTTTTTACCTGCTTCTTTGGGGAAACGGTCCGGCAACTGATTGACCCAATATTCCGGATCTTTATTAAATTCTGTAATCCGGCTCAGGGTAGCACTATCTACCGGCTCAAAGGTATTTTGGAGTACTCCGGCATTGGTAGGCATATTGGTAAACCACACAAAAGGAATATTACCGGTAAAAATGCCGGTCCCACCACGCAATTGCAGCGTCCGGTTTCCCATCACATCATAGTTAAATCCTACTCGGGGAGAAAACAAAGGTGTTGATTTAGGCCATCTGGCTGTGGTGTAATGCGTAGGATTCCCCTCTTTATCCAATAGTGTCACCGTGTCTACAAGCGCATTTGCTGGTGGCTTATCCAGGAATATCGGCAGGTCAACACGCAAACCGCCGGTCACCTTAAGCCTGGGGTTTACGGCCAGCTCATCTTGCAGGTATATTCCTGCCAGGCCAAATTTGACGCGGGCATAACCATCTGAACCTTCAAAAGGGTAAGTAATGCCAAAAATATCAGGCTGTTCTTTGTTCAGGAATGCCTGCAAGGAATTGTACCGATAGTAAGAGGTACCCATACGCACATAGTTATTGGCATAACTCATAGACTGAAAACTGATACCGCCGGTGATGGTATGCCGCCCGGCCAGGTAACTGAGGTTATTGGTTATGGTAAAATTATTATTGATCACATCGTTATTGTAAGAAAACAACTCCGTTCCAAAACTCATATAGTTAGCCTTGGCCTGGTGGTCGGGCTGTAGGTCCCCATCCCAGATGTCAACAAAGGGGAACAGATCGCCCGAGGTGGACCGGGTATCCCTGATGTGGCTGTACGTAGCCAGGAACTGGTTCGACAACCTGCTGCTGAAATTGCTGTTGAGTTCGGCCGTAAGCGACCGTACGATGTTGCTGAACGCATAGTTGGCATGTTCAAAGGCTATAGACTCGCTACTGATGCGCGCCGGACCTGAGCGGGGATTAGGACCCGAATTGGCATTAGTGCCCTGGTCGCTGGTACCTGTCATTTGGTTATAACGGATCGTAAATTTATTCTTCTCATTAATATTCCAGTCCAAACGGATCAATGCCTTCAGGTTCTTATTGCTGTAGTTGTTGGCGTAATTCTCGTAAGCACCGGGGTCGTAACCATATTCACTTTTCAAAAAATTGCTCACCGCTTCCAGATCAGTGGCCTGCACACGGCTTACATTTTCGCCTGAAACACCGGGACGGGCAGCCAGCCAATTGTTACCTGCCGCAAGCGCATTTTCATATTCAAAGCTTCCAAAGAAAAACAGTTTATTCTTAACCAAAGGAGCACCTAGGCGCGCACCTATTATTTTGCTGGAAATGCGGGACAATTCATCCAGTTCCTGGTCTCCCACTTTCAGCCCGGTAAAACTTTTGGGACGTAAAAATCCATAAACGGAACCGGTAATCTCGTTTGTACCACTCCGTGTCACAGCATTAATCCCTGCTCCTGTAAATCCGGTTTGCCGTACATCATAAGGCGCGATATTGACCTGCACCTCCTCAATGGCATCCAGGGAAATGGGCTGATTGCCACCACCGGGTAAAGCGTCCGAACTCAGGCCAAAACCATTATTAAAGTTTGCCCCATCTATTTGCAAGTTGTTAAAGCGACCATCCCGCCCGGCAAAACCATTGCCATTAGCCTGCGGCGTTAGCCTTGTAAAGTCGGAAAGACTGCGACTGATGGTAGGCATACGGCTGATGGTTCGCGAATTGATATTGGTGGCCGCTCCGGTACGATCACTGTTTAAGATGGGATCCTTTCCACCTACGATCTGTACCTCCTGAATAGTGGCACCTTCTTCACCCAGGTGTACACTCACCACAAAACTTTCGCCCAGCGCCAATTGGATGTTTTCCATCACCTCCGGCGCCATGCCCAGATAAGTAACCTCTAGCTTATAGGGGCCACCGGGACGCAAGCCCTGCAAAACGAAGTTACCATCTACTTGCGTGACGGTGCCATATACACTGCCCGAAGGCAAATGCGTAGCTTTAACGGTGGCGCCCGGCAAAGCCTGGTTTTCGGCATCCCTGATAAAACCGGTCAGGCCGGCGGTGGTTACCTGTGCCTCTGCGTTGGCCCATCCCAGCAACATCAAGAGTACACATAATCCTGTTTTAAAATTCGGTTTCATAAACAATTACATTTTTTTTACAAATGTCACAAGCGAATGTTTAGTAATTGTTACGACAGCTGTTAAGGGTTCTTTAACGATACAGCAGCAACGACATATTATAACTTAAGGCAATTAAATCGTTCGAAAACAGCAAGTAAATACTATTGGCTTTTTTTAAAAAATTTGTTATAAATATAAGGTCCAGGCAATTCAACCCATGACCTACCGATATGGTGCGGTAAGTAGCGGGATAAATTTCTTGGCTTATTGATGGGCTCATTTATGTTACCGGTACTCCCGCCACCCTTTTCTCTTCCGACAATAGCATCAATGCGAAGGCTATAAAAAAGAAAAACCGGCCATTATATGCCGGTTTCTCTTTTTCATCTCTGTTTTAACAGACCTAAACTGCAGGTGCATTCAACACGTTGTTCATGTTCCGCACTGCTTCTGCAGATTTATTGAATTTGGCCTGTTCCTCTTCATTCAGTTTGAATTCTACAATTTTTTCTACGCCATTGCGTCCAATGATTACAGGTACACCCATGCATATATCCTGTTGGCCATATTCGCCCTCAAGCATCACGCATGAGGTGATCAGTTTTTTCTCATCACGCAGAATGGCTTCCACTACAGCAGCACCGGCAGCACCAGGTGCATACCAGGCGGAGGTACCGATAAGTTTGGTCAATGTAGCACCACCTACCATAGTATCGGATACGATCTGGTCTTGCACCTCTTCCGACAGAAAATCGGAAACAGGTACGCTGTTCCAGGTAGCAAAACGGATCAAAGGTATCATGGTAGTATCTCCGTGTCCGCCTATAACTACAGCATTTAAGTCGGACGGGCTACATTCCAGCCGCTGGCTGATCTGGTACTTAAAACGGGCACTATCCAATGCACCACCCATACCGATAACGCGGTTTTTAGGCAGTCCGGTGCTCTTCAGCGCCAGGTAAGTCATGGTATCCATCGGGTTAGAAATCACCACGATGATGGCCTCGGGAGAATGTTTCAGAATATTTTTGGTTACATCTTCTACAATACGTGCATTTGTCCCGATCAGCTCTTCACGGGTCATACCAGGTTTACGCGGTAAACCGGAAGTAATCACGACTACATCAGAACCGGCAGTTTTAGCATAATCGCCGGTAGTACCGATAATACGGGTATCAAAACCCAAAAGCGCAGCAGTCTGGTTCATGTCCTGCGCCTTGCCTTCTGCAAATCCTTCTTTTATATCTAACAACACCAATTCCTTAGCCAATTCTTTTCGGGCAATGTTGTCGGCACAAGTAGCACCTACAGCACCGGCTCCTACTACAGTTACTTTCATTTTAATTAAATATTTATAGTGTGAATAATTGAAAAGTCGGCACAAAGGTAAACCAATTGAGGCTAAAAAATGTTAGTGAAGTTTAAAGAGGCGCCATTCCGCGGGGCCTTTTCTGCTCCCATTTGATACGTAATCCAAGTGTGCCACCCACTCTGCGCCAAAAACTTTCCCGCTCTGTAATGGCACGAAAAGGGCTTACATAAGCAGCAGATGGATCAATAAGGGGCCTCACATGATTCAGGGTCTTCAGGGTATCTGCTATAAAAGGAAGATGTACGATCTCGGTAGCAAACCGCTTCCGGGTAAACCTTTTAAGCATCGCCGACTGGAAGGGATCTGTAGCCAGGGCAATAGATTTAAACCCCTGCTCGCGCGCCAACAGGTAGGCATAATAAACATTTTCGGTGCTGTGCTCCGCCAGGGTATCATAAAAGATATGCGCTTCCGGTATGCCCAATTGCTGCGCGTACAAACCCATAATTTTGGCTTCCGCATAGGGAGAATACACGGCGCCACCGGAATAGATAATGTTACGGGCGATACCCTGTTGATACAAAAAACAACTCCAGAGCACCCTACCCTTCATGGTGGTATCCCACTGACCATTAACAAAAGGCACGCCGGGAACGATGATGGCATCAAACTGCCGGCCAGACGCCACTACCTCCCGAAAGAGCCTTACAGGGCGCTTTTTCGTGGAAACGCATCCCATTAATCCGGTTACCAACAATAAAAACAGGATGATATACAACATGCGGGCTTTGGGCGTCATCTGAAACATTAAATGATAGGTGGCGGGCTAGGAGTAACAACAATGCGGCCTCTTTTGTTGGCCAGGACGAGGAACACAAAACCCAACAGGAAAAATATTGCCAATGCAAAAATTGAATTGCGCATGCTGCCGGTAATGTGTTCGATAAAAGCGAAAGAAAACATGCCAATGACAATGGCTATCTTCTCTGTTACATCATAAAAACTGAAAAAGGAGGCCGTGTCTTTGGTCTGGGGCATCATTTTAGAATAGGTAGAACGACTTATAGACTGAATTCCCCCCATCACCAGGCCCACCATCACGGCCAGCATATAAAACCCTGTAGCCGTATAGGTATAGAATGCCGCCACGCAAATACCAATCCATAACAGCACCGTCAGCATCAATACCCTTATATTTCCTATCCATTGGGATAGTTTCGCCATAAGCATAGCGCCGGCTATTGCTACCAGCTGAATGAGCAATATGGTAATGATCAGATCCTGTGCACCCATAGGTACCAGTTGTCCATCTACCAGCTTCCTGATTTCCTTACTACCAAACTCGGCCGCTGCCAGCATGACTGTCTGTACGCCCATACTGTAGCAAAAAAAAGCGACAAGGTAGGTTTTGAGCAAAGGCAATTGCCTGACCTGCCTGGCTACCAGTTGCAGCTCCTTAAAACCGCTGGCCAGGGTACCTCTTATCTGAGTGCCGGCCACTGGCAGGCTATCTGGTAAATACCGAAATGTAATCTGAGCAAATCCAAACCACCAAAGGCCTACTAATAAAAAGGAAATACGGGGACCTAAAGTACCTTCGGGCAAAGCGAATATGATGGCCAGACAAATGAGCTGTAACAACACACTGCCCACGTAGCCGTAGGCAAAACCCTGGGCACTCAGCTTATCCTGATCCCTGGCTGCAGCAATCTCCGGCAAATAGGCGTTATAAAAGACGAGACTGCCACAATACCCAATAGCAGCAATCACCGCCAGGATAATGCCCAACTCCAGCTGCGCTGTACCCTTAAAAAAGAAAAGACTACAGCAGGCCGCGGCACCTATATAGCAAAACAATTGCATGAACCGCTTTTTGCTGCCCTTATAGTCAGCAATGGAAGAAAGAATAGGTGAGAGGAAGGCGATGATCAGGTAGGCAAATGCCAGGGCATAATTGAGCAGCGCACTATTGATCAGGGTCCAACCGAAAAAAGAGACTTTATCGGTACCGGCCACCTGGTTACTTGTGATACTCATATAATACACCGGAAATATAGTGGACGTGATGACCAGGTTATAGGCGGAATTTGCCCAGTCGTACATACTCCAGGCACGGTGAACTTTTTTTTCAGCAATTGGCCCGTTCATATACTTATTTTAGAAAAACATATTGGGTGACATCCGCGGCGGTAATGGTTTTGTCTGAAAGAATTACCAGACGCTCTACGGCATTACGCAACTCCCTTATATTACCGGTCCAGGGGTGCGTTTTAAGTTGCGCTAAGGCTTCTTCGTCAATATTTTTGACTGCCATCCCACTTTCTTGACATATTTGTACCAAAAAATGCGCCACCAATTGCGGAATATCCTCCAGCCTACTGGCCAAAGGAGGCACATGCAGCAGGATCACACTCAGGCGATGGTACAAATCTTCCCTGAAATTGCCGGATGTAATTTCTTTTGACAAGTCCTTATTAGTAGCTGCTATAACCCTTACATTTACGCTGATTTCCTTTTCTCCTCCTACCCTGGTAATCTTACCTTCCTGCAGTGCCCGCAATACCTTTGCCTGGGCGGAAAGACTCATGTCGCCTATTTCATCCATAAACAGGGTGCCTCCGTTGGCTTGCTCAAACTTGCCTATACGTTGTTTGATCGCCGAAGTAAAGGCACCTTTCTCATGACCAAACAGCTCACTTTCGATCAGTTCGGAAGGGATAGCAGCACAATTGATTTCTATTAAAGGCGCCTTTGAACGATTGCTGAGTTCGTGGAGCCGGCGTGCTACCAATTCCTTCCCCGAGCCATTCGCTCCGGTTATGAGGACCCGGGCATCGGTAGGTGCTACCTTATCTACCATATCCAAAAGTGATTGAATAGACGGGGCGGAACCTATAATCTCATACTTCTTAGATATTTTTTTCTTCAATGATTTGGTCTCGCTCACCAGCGAACTCTTGTCCATTGCATTTCTAATCGTAATCAGAAGGCGGTTTAGATCGGGTGGTTTAGACAGGTAATCAAAGGCACCATTTTTCACTGCTTCTACAGCTGTCTCCAGATTGCCATGCCCCGATATGATAATTACAGGTGTATCGGGGCAAAGCGTCCGTGCTTGTTCCAATACGTCAAGGCCATCAGCTTTGGGCATTTTGATATCGCAAAGGATGCAGTCGTACTCGTGGGTACCTATAAGCTTAATGGCCTCCTGGCCGTCCGCTGCCTCTGAAATCTTGTATCCTTCAAAACCGAGTATTTCCGAGAGGGTGCGTCTTATACTCTTTTCATCATCTACGATCAGGATATGGCCTTTCATGGGTAATTATTTTTTTTACTGCCTGCAAAGTAAAGAAATTTAAAAGCCAATCTAAATGGAAAGCTGAAAAACCCATATAAACTTTCCGATATAAGCGGCGGTTCCAAATAAATTTTCTACCTTAATGCAAAGATTCATCCCACCATCAATGCGCCAAAGATTCATTCAATTTTACCGGTTTCTTCCGGTGCAGCTCGTGTTGCTGCACTTCCGTAAGTACCAAATGATATTGATCTTCTGGATTATTCTTTTTGCTGTAATTACCAACCAGTTTGCCACCAATTTTGGTGCCATTTCCCTCTTTCTGTCGCCAGAGTATCTGGGACGTATCAGTGTAACCAGCTTTTTCCTGCTGGGCGGCAGCACAGCCATATTTGCTATGAGCTGGCACATCACCACTTTTATCATTCACAGCAAACGGATTCCTTTTTTAGGCGCCACAAGACATTCCTTTCTTAAATATTGCATCAATAATTCCACCATACCCCTTACCTACCTTGTCGTATTCGGCATTCTGGCATTCCGTTACCTGGCACACACCGAAACCATCAGTACAGGCAGGGTACTGAGTATGCTCGGTGGCTTTTATAGCGGCTATTTATTGCTGCTGCTTGTATCATTTGCATACTTCTTCAGGGTAGACCGAAACATCCTCAAAATACTTTTGGGGAGTATTGCCAACCCCTCCATCATTCGTGAATTTATTCCCTACGACAATATGGATAGGGAGTTTGACCTGGTACGGGCCGAAAGTTACCTCAACAGCGTATTTCAGGTAAAACGCATACAGACACCTTATACCTACAACCATCGTTTCCTGACTGCAGTATTGCGCAGGCACCACCGGAATGCCATATTTGCAGTGTTTATAGCCGTGGCCGCATTACTCACTTTAGGGATATTTATGGACAATCCTGTACTGCGTATTCCGGCAGGGTCCGGGTTCCTGCTGCTGTTCGCAGTTTTGATGACGCTGGTGGGCGCCTTTAAATACTTCCTGCGCAGCTGGGAGATCATTGGCTGGCTACTGGTGTTTACCGTCGTAAGCCTCCTGGTCAAATATCATATTTTCGAGCTGGGCAGCATTCCCTACGGTTTGCAGCAGAAACAAGATAGTGTGCTCGTATATAATTACCAGCAACTGAAAAATGTGTTCACAGATTCTATTTATGAACGGGACAGGAACCTGGAACTACAGCGCCTGGATCGATGGGAACAAAAAGAATTGTTTCGGGATGGCAATCGAAAACCGCCGCTCGTCATTATTTCGGTAAGTGGCGGAGGTAGCCGTTCAGCCTATTGGACGTTTAGATGCCTGCAATATGCGGACAGTCTCACCGGAGGCAATCTATTCAAACATACCATACTTATAACAGGAGCCTCAGGAGGCATGATCGGAGCCGCACAGTGGCGTGCGGTGCACCTGGCTTATCTCCAGGAACGCCTGGCCAACCCGTATGATAGCGTATACCAGCAACAACTGGGTAAGGACCTGCTGAACGCCGTCATCTTTTCGCTCGCCTCTGTTGATATTATTTCTCCCTTCAATAAAATCACCTTTGCCGGGCAGCGCTACCGTAAAGACAGGGGATACGCCTTTGACCGGGAACTTGTGGCCAACACCACGGGCCTGTTGGGCCATAACCTGGACTACTACCAGAAAGACGAATACAATACAACTTCACCCTTATTCTTATTACAAGCCACGATTATTAACGATGGCAGGAAGCTCCTGATGAGTACGCAACCCGTATCTTACCTGACCCGGTCGGCTTCCAGCCTGAAACAAAAAATGCCTGTTATTGACGGTGTGGATTTCGTGCAGTATTTCAAAGATTACCAACCGATGAACCTGCACTTTGCTACAGCCCTGCGCATGAACGCCACCTTCCCTGTGGTACTACCGAAAGTGGAGCTGCCAACCAACCCGGTCATGAGCATCATGGATGCCGGCCTCCGTGACAATTTTGGCCTTGAAAACAGCATGCGCTACCTGGCTACGTTTGATGAATGGATTACACGAAATTGCAGCGAAGTGATTTTGTTGCAGATAAGAGATACACGGCAGCACGATCCGTATCCGTCAGGAGGTAGCCCTACCCTGATGAACAGGATCACCTCACCTATATTTGCCATACAAAACAAATGGGGCGCCTTTCAAACCTTTCACCAGGAATACGTGTTGGACTATGCACTACAATCGTTCCCCGAGGGCTTTATGAAAAAAGTGACCTTACAATACATACCAGGAGATAAAGAAAAGACCGCAGCACTCAACTTTCACCTTACCGGAAATGAAAAACAAGACCTGTATCAATCTGTACACAATCCAAATAATCAGGAGGCCTTTGATACCTTAAAAGCTGTATTTTCACGAAAATAAAACGCGCCGTCATCATGTCCCAAAAGCCAAATAATAAACGCCGGTATCGCCAGGAAATATTCCGGCATCTTGACGGACTGGTGGTGGCCCCCATAGCCCATACGCTCTGGGAGCAAGGTGTATTACAAGAGCTAGCCTTACACAAAAACAAACGCCTGGAAGAACTGGCACAACACTTTTCAGCTAATGAAGGCTATATGAATGTGGCCCTTCGCTGCCTGTGTTCCCAGGGATGGCTACAACAAGAAGTCAGCGCTGATGGGTCGGACATACAATTTAGCATCACACAGGCAGGGATTGAGGCCCTACCCTTACTGGCGTTATATAGCCCGTCTGTACAATGGCTGCTACAGGCACCTGCCGAAAACAAAGAATTACTGCATGCCGATGGCTTCCCTCATTGGAAGAAAGCTGTGGCACATTTCAAATCGCTGACACCTGACGGGGAAAGCCTTGTGTACCAACAAATATACAAGCATATTGAAGGCTTACTTATAGGCCCTGTGGTGGTCCACCTGGCCATGAGAGGCATGTTTCATAAGTACTTTATGGAAGCTTCCTTTAGTCCTGGTGAATTCCACAAGGATGCCGGCAGTTTTAAAGAACTGCTGGATTTCATGCTTCACCTGGGCTGGTTTACGGAGCGGAAAGGGACTTACAGCTTTTCGGAAAAGGGCTTGTTTTTTGCCCGGCGGGCATCGGCGTATGGTGTTACCGTTTCTTACCTGCCCACATTCATAAAATTGAAGGATCTTATTTTTGGCGACCCCGCTGTACTCAGATCCGCCAATCCCCATGAGGCAGAACAACATGTAGACCGGGAGATGAATGTATGGGGAAGTGGTGGCGCCCATACCACTTACTTCAAAAAAATTGACGAGATTATCATCAACCTGTTCAATCAGCCAATTGCAGATCAACCCAAAGGGATTCTGGATATGGGTTGTGGTAACGGTGCTTTTTTAAAACATATTTATGAGGTTATAGAACAGCGTACTTTACGTGGCAGCCTGCTTGAAGAGCATCCGTTGTTTCTGGTAGGTGCCGATTTTAATGAAACGGCGTTGCGGGTAACGCGTGCTAACCTGATACAAGCCGATATCTGGGCCAAGGTCATCTGGGGCGATATCGGCAGGCCCGACCTGCTGGCCAGTGACCTGAAAGAGCATTATGATATTACACTCGCCGACCTTTTGAATGTACGCACTTTTCTGGATCATAACAGGATATGGACCACTCCCAAGCACATGGATGAAACGCGGCAAAGCACTTCGAGCGGCGCCTTCGCTACTAAGGGACAACGTATTCCCAATAAGCTCGTAGAAGAGAGCCTGCTGGAGCATTTTAAGAAATGGGCGCCTTATGTCAACAAATTTGGCCTGCTACTTATAGAACTACATACCATTAATCCCGCACTGGCCGCTCAGCATATAGGTCAAACACCCGTTACGGCTTATGATGCAACGCATGGCTTTTCCGATCAGTATATCGTAGAGCTGGATGTATTTCAACGTGTAGCCGAGGAGGCCGGCCTTCATTTTGACCCCGATCATTTCAGCAGGTTTCCGGACGAGGAATGGGCTACCGTAAGCATTAACCTGCTACGTGGAAAATAATATGCTATAGCTACTATCGGCTGCGTACGTACTGTCTCACCTGTTCAATAACCTCCGGCAATCGGCTGGCATCCTGGCCTCCTGCAGTAGCCAGGGTCTTTTGTCCGCCACCGCCACCTTTCACAAGCGGTGCTACAATTTGCTTGATCATTTTACCGGCGTCTATATCCAGGGCTGCTGCTACTGTATCGCTCATTCCGATGGCCACTGCTGGCTTCCCTCCTATGTTGGCACAGAATACCACAACATGGTCGCGCAGATTATTACGAAGGTCAAAACAAAGCTTTTTCAAGGCTTCGGCATGGGGCACCTGCACCACATCACCAATAAAACTGATGGCAAATTCCTGTCCTGCCGTTGTTGTTACTTCCAGGAGCTCATCTTTTTGCAACAATTCATTCCGCAAACTCACGAGTTGTTGCGCCTCCAGACTTTCCACCCGCTTTTCCAGGCTGGCTTTATCCTCCATCAGCTTCTCCACCGCTTTAAGCGGGTCTTTAGCCTTAAGCAACTCCGACACCTTTTTATTTTCACTTATTTTTTGAGCAATATACCGTAGACTTTCCGGTCCGGTAAGCGCCTCTATACGGCGTACGCCTGCCGCCACTGCCCCTTCAGACAAAATGGTAAATAAGCCGATCATGCCCGTTGTGCCTACGTGTGTACCCCCACACAGCTCAATAGAATAGTCTGGATCGATGATTACGGTACGTACGACATCTCCGTATTTTTCTCCAAACAGGGCCATAGCGCCCATGGCCACTGCTTCCTCCTTCGGCAACTCCTTAATAACTACCGGAATGTTTTCCCTTATTTTCTCATTTACCAGTTGGTTCACCTGGTCTATTTCCTCCTCGGTCATTTTGGCAAAATGAGAAAAATCGAACCGTAACATATGAGGTGTCACCAACGAACCTTTTTGTGCCACATGGCCGCCTAGTACCTGGCGCAATGCCGCATGCATCAGATGGGTAGCTGTATGGTTATTGCTGGTGAGCATACGCTGGTGCCAATCTATTTTTGCCACTACGGGTATTGCCGGGTCTGTGGGCAACCGGTCGGTGAAATGGATAATAAGGTCATTTTCCTTTTTGGTGTCCACTACCTGCAATTCTTCCTCACCAAAGAGCAGGACGCCCGTATCCCCCACCTGACCGCCGCTCTCCGCATAAAAGGGCGTCGTTTCCAGAACCAATTGGTACTGCTCCTTCCCTTTGGCTTTCACCTTGCGGTAGCGGGCCACTTTCGTTTCAATATTAAAATCCTGATAGCCTACAAAAACACTTTTTTCTATAGGGTGTACCGTAATCCAGTCTTCCGCATCAATGGCAGTAGCCGCCCGGCTACGGTCCTTTTGTTGTTTCATTTCCACATCAAAACCTGTTTCATCTACAGAAACTCCGTTTTCAGCGGCGATAAGGCGCGTCAGATCCAGCGGAAAGCCATACGTATCGTTCAGCTCGAAGGCTGCTTTCCCGTTTATACCGGTTTCAGTAGCGGTAGCCATAAGTTCCTCCATACGTTTTAACCCCTTCTCCAGGGTACGCAAAAAGGTTTCTTCTTCTTCCTTAATTACACGGGTTACAAAGTCCTTCTGCAAGTCCAGTTCAGGGAATACGTTGGCAAATTGCGCTGCGATATGATGCAATAACTGGCAGAGCAGGGGTTGCTTATAGTCCAGATAAGAATAATAATACCTGACTGCCCGGCGTAGGATACGTCGTATCACATATCCGGCCCCGGTATTCGAAGGTAATTGTCCGTCAGCAATGGTAAAGGCAATAGCGCGAATATGATCAGAGAGCACACGGAAGGCTACCGCTTCTTTACTTTCGCTATAATCATACCGCTTACCGGTAATGTTTGCGATCAGGTTAATGGTTTCGCTAAAAACATCGGTATCGTAATTGGACTGCTTACCCTGTATCACCCGCACCAGACGCTCAAA
>JBEBUO010000028.1:0-16562 GCA_040393285.1 Taibaiella helva
GCCAGGCGTAAGACAAGCGAAAGCCCTAAAGCAGAAGAAGAGACACCGCGGTTCTTGTCTGGCATTGAGTTCGATCCGCAGTCGGGCAGTAAGCCGGCAGATAATTCTTTGCATGAGGAAGCGGAGGAGAAAAATGCCGGTTGCGGACCAGCCATGAGCAACGACTTGTTTGAGTCATTTGCCTTGCGCATACTGGCCAGAGAAGATGATGACCTGATGCTTAAGGAGTTGAGACGCACGGTAAATAAAAAATGCTTCAGTACCGAGCAGGTTCGTATTCTGGCCAATAGCATGAAAACCCAATCCGGCCGCTTTCAGGTGGTCGAAATGATGTATGAACACACTTCAGATCCGGAAGCATACAGCAAGCTGGAGACCCTCTTTAATACCAACTTCCTGAAGCAAAAATTCAGGGATACGGTGTTGCCAGCTCAGGAGTAAGTGGTGCGTAGTTGCCTTACACTTAATCTACATTAATGGCTAATCAGGCAAAGCGACCTATTTTTGTAGTTAAAAATAATACTATGGAATTAGGTATCAGCATGTTTGGCGACCTGCATCAGGATAAGAAGAGCGGCACCTTTCAGCCCGCAGCTCAACGACTTCAGGAAATTATAGAAGAAATCAAGTTCATGGATGAAATAGGCCTCGACTATTTCGGCATTGGCGAGCACCACCGGCCGGATTATGCCGTAGCCAGCCCGGAGATCCTGCTCGCAGCTGCAGCCACCGTGACGCAGCGTATCAAATTGGGCAGTGCGGTGTCTGTTATTAGCTCCGCCGACCCGGTAAAGCTTTACCAGGATTTTGCAATGATTGACCTGTTGTCTAACGGCCGTGCGGAGCTCATGGCAGGGCGTGGCAGTTTTATTGAGTCATTTCCTTTATTTGGCTACGACCTTAAAGATTACGACACTTTATTTTCAGAAAAACTCGATCTGCTCCTTCAAATCAACCGGCAACAGCCTGTTACCTGGTCGGGGCAGCATCGGGCGCCACTGCAACAGCAGGAAATTTACCCCCGTGCCGTACATGATGAGCTTTCCATTTGGGTGGCTGTGGGGGGCACGCCTCAGTCTGTAGTACGCGCTGGCCGGCTCGGACTACCCTTGATGGTAGCCATCATCGGCGGATCGCCGGCACAGTTTACACCTTTGTTTGACTTGTATAAGAAAACCTATCAGGAACACGGACATGATCCGGCAAAATTCCGTGTGGGTGTTCATGCACATGCCTTTTTCGGTGAAGACGATCAGACGCTGAGCGATACTTATTATCCGCTGTATGCAGCTCAGATGGATCGTATAGGACGTACACGGGGATGGCCTCCTTACCAACGTGCACAATTTGAATTTGGCAAAAGCAGGGAAGGGGCTTTGTTTATCGGTGAGCCCAATGCGATGGCCGAAAAGATACTTTACTTACAGGAATTATTTGGATTGACTCGTTTTGCGGCACATATGGATGTAGGCGGTCCTTTGCACAAGGATATGATGAAATCGATAGAGATATACGGCACTAAAGTAGTACCACAAGTACGTGCCGCTTTGGCTAAATAGGTTAGGTTGACCCCAACGATCGGGCGTGTGTTCTCGTCATTATTAATAGGATATCTTCATCATGATTCGTTGACCCTGTAAAACTAGGATAAATGAAAAAGCGCATTATTTTACTCCTGCTGGCCGGCATGGCATTAGGCTCCTGCAAGAAAGAATGCACGTTGAATAACAGCACCTGCAAGGATTTTCCGCCTACGGGTGAACTTTGCACCGCTTCTTTCAGTCGTTGGTTTTACGATCAGGAATCGAACAGTTGTGAGCAGATAGGCTACAGCGGATGTTCCGTAAGGGGATTTGCCACACAGCAGGAATGTGAGCAATGTGCCTGTGATTAGACCTTTATGTACCGAAGGCTATACCTGCATCGGTGATGAGGTTCCTGCAATCCTATGACTAGTTAAAAGAGGAGACAGGTTATGGAAAAGAAACTAAATCATCCGGGAATTTATATTCCACCGCCCTTGGTCTACCTGGCCGTATTTTTACTTTCTTTGCTTTTGCAACACTTGCTTCCTTTGAGCAAGTCATTCTTTAGCAGCCGTATTGTTAATGTTATGGGCTTGTTTTTTGCCCTGGCGGGCTTTTGTCTGGGTTTGCCTGCCATAATACAATTTTTCAGGACCGGCAATACCGTAGTGACAGTGAAACCCGCCAGCTCCTTGCAAACCACGGGCATTTACACATGGAGCCGCAACCCTATGTACCTCTGTCTGCTGTTGCTTTACCTGGGTGCCGGTCTTGTTTTTGGCAACTGGTGGACCTTGATTTTTCTATTTCCACTGATTGTCATAGTACAGGTTTACCTGATCAGGAGAGAAGAAATTTACCTGGAACATACATTTGGCCAGGCTTATCTGGACTATAAGAAAAAGGTACGTCGCTGGCTCTGAGCGGGGATGGATTAGAGTCGTATCATTAGGAGGAAGGGGAGGACATGAGTTTTAGCTGCCAGTTCCAGGCGGTGGCCATCATTTCATTTAGGTCATATTGAGGCGTCCAGCCCAGGTGTATTCTGGCCTTATCATTATTTGCATAGATAGCAACCACATCGCCCGGGCGCCTGTCGCCGATTGTATAGTTCAGCTGCCTGCCCGATACTTTTTCAAAAGCAGCGATCAGTTCCAGCACGCTCACACCATTGCCCGTACCTAAATTAAACACATCACAATTTCCCTGCAAGGTCCCTTCCATAGCCTTGCGCGTTGCCAGGGTATGGGCGTGGGCAATGTCCATCACATGAATGTAATCACGGATACAAGAGCCGTCCCGGGTATCATAGTCCGAACCAAATACCGTCATGGAGTCACGCAGGCCACAAGCCGTTTGGGTGACGATGGGGACGAGGTTTTCAGGACGTCTATTGCGTTCACCGATCAAGCCACTGCGGTGCGCCCCTACGGGATTAAAATAGCGCAGCAACACCAGGTTGAAATCCGGGTGGGCAGCTGCAAAATCAGCACAGATCGCTTCTCCCATCTGTTTGGTACTTGCGTAAGGCGATTCTGCCGGCTTAAAGGTCGTCCGTTCGTCTACCGGAAGTGTAGTTGCATTGCCATACACCGAGCAGGAAGAGGAAAAAACAAACTGCCGGACACCAAACTCATGTGCACAGTGTAGTACATTGATCAGTGATCCGAGGTTATTCTGGTAGTATGCCAGTGGTTTGTCAACAGATTCCGGCACGGATTTGTATGCGGCAAAGTGTATGATACCGGTCACATCCGGGTGTTCTTCGAAGACTTTACGTGTCGCTGCGCGATCACATAAGTCCACTTCGTAATTTCTTATTGCTTGCCCTGAAATCCGGTTCACACCCTCAAGGGTCTCGGCAAACGCCCGGGAAAGATTATCTATTGAAATCACCTCGTAGCCGTTATCTATGAGGTCTACTAGGGTGTGGCTGCCGATATATCCGCATCCTCCGGTGACGATGATTTTGTTCATTGATTTCGTTTTGTCCCGCAAAGATACTATTCATACAGGATCAGGAATGGCTTACTATGTACGCAGGTGTTGCATAAACGCGGATCGGGACAGCATACGTGCGCCCAGGCTGAGCAAATGCGCGTTGGGTAGTTGGCAGTCTATCAGCCTGTACCGGCCGGATTGACATAACCATATGAGGGCATACTTGGAAGCATTGGGCAGTTTGCTAAACATACTTTCACCACAAAACACGCTACGGTGTACCACACCGTATAAGCCGCCTACCAGCTGGCCGTCCTGCCATACTTCAACACTATGGGCCTTGCCGGCAAGATGCAGTTTGTAATAGGCGCACTTCATGTCCTCTGTAATCCAGGTGCCGGTCTGCTCCTTTCTAGGGGTAGACGCGCAATGCATCATTACCAGCTCAAAAGCATGATTTACCGTTACCGTAAAAGGCGCCTGTCGTAGCAAACGTTTCATAGAACTGCTGATATATACTTCGTTCGGGAAAAGCACACAGCGCTCCGGTGGTGCATACCATAACACAGGTTCTCCTTCGCTGTACCAGGGAAAAATACCAAAAGCATAAGCCAGCTGTAAGCGTTCGGAGCTAAGATCACCTCCTATGGCCAGCAAGCCATCCGGTTCTGACATCGAGGGATGCGGGAAACAAACGGCTTCTTTGGGGAAGGTGTAAAACATAGATGTAAACTGCCGAAGCAATAATCATGACCGGCTCTATTCAGGTTGGTTTATGTGCCTTCCCGAACCTGAGTAATAGCCGATGAACAAAATACGATTAATTTTCCTTGGTCTGCACCTGCAATACTTTGGCGCTTGAGGTAATCCAATCATTGATGATATGGGTGCTTTCGGCTATATACACATCCTTCTTAAGGGCTTTCAGCCAGGCCTCATTTTTTGATTTTGCGGCAGTATCAATGTTTACCTTGCTTAAGTCGCTTTTCATATTTTTGATCACCAGATTATTGCCTGTTTCCTCTATTTCCTCCAGCTTCTTGTTGATCGCTTCAGACTCCTTTTGTTTGGCTAAGAAGGCTTTTTCGTTAAGCGGCATAATATAGTTATCCTGCCTTTCTTTCAGTCGCTTGCTGGTCTGGGCAATGAGTTTAAACGTTTCATCAGCGCTCACTCTTTTCTGGCTGTTGTGCTTCAGGCGTTTCAGATCGGGAGGATGGGACCATAATTTATAATCCACAGCAGTAATTTTATCCCAGGGGAGGGCGGCCGGATCTTTGCTTTCCCCTATGTTTTCCAGCTGGTCATAAGCATCTGGCAGCACAATGTCCGGAGCCACACCATTCAGCTGCGTAGAACCGCCATCGATACGGTAGAATTTCTGAATAGTAAGTTTCAGCGAACCAATACCGTCATACTGGGCATCGCCGCCTTTTGCTTTATTAAATGCTTCAATGATTTGGTTGCGCAGCGCTCCGTTTACAAACTGATCCAGGGTAACCAGTTTTTGTACCGTACCCTTACCAAAAGTATTAGAACCGATAATAACCGCCCGGTTGTAGTCCTGTAGCGCTGCCGCCAGAATTTCCGATGCGGAAGCACTACCGCTGTTCACCATCACGGCCAGCGGGCCGGTGTATAAAGGCGCTTTGTTTTTGCTCTTGAGGGTCACGCTTTGGTTGCCGCTGGCGCGTACTTGCACTACCGGACCACTACCCATAAAAATACCCACCATATCTACTACATCGGTGAGCGACCCGCCTCCGTTATTGCGCAAGTCAAGTACAATTCCATCTACTTTTTCATCCATCAGCTTTACTACTTCGTTGGCTACATCCTGGCCACTGCGGCGTCCGCCGTTCTGCCCGTTAAAGTCGGCATAAAACTCAGGAAGATAGATATAGCCGATCTTACTTCCGTTATTTTCAATAATAGCCGATTTGGCAAAGGTATCCTCCAGGTCCACTTTCCCCCTGAGGATGCTGATGGTCTCATTGGTGCCATCGGCATGTTTTACAGTGAGCCGCACCTCTGTATCCTTGGGTCCGCGTATCATTTTCACTACTTCGTCAATCTCGAAACCTTCAACATCTACCGGTGGTTCATCGCCCTGAGCCACTTTGGTAATCACATCATCTACTTTAAGCTTACCTTGCTTCCAGGAGGGGCTGCCGGTAATGATGGCAGTTATCTTTACCTTTCCGTCTTCCTGTTGCTGCAACTGGGCACCGATGCCGTAGAATGAGCCGGACATCATCTCATCAAAGCGCTTCTTATCATCAGGCATCAGGTAATTGGTATGCGGATCTTCCGCACCCGTAATGCTGTTGACATAAAGGGCAAAGCGGTCATTATCGTTCAACTTTTTAAGGCGTTTAAAATAGCGCTCCTGCCCTTTGCCCACGCTTTCACGCGCTTCTTCTTCGAGGGCAGCAAGTGTCTTAGGGGTATAGTCGGCAGAGTCCTTAACCTTTTGGTCCTGTGTTTCTTTTAAATCAATATACCTGGCAAGCACCCTGTATTTCAGGTTTTTATACCAGCGGTCCGCCAGTTGGGGCTCCTGTTCAGCCCAGGGAAGTTTTTTGCCGTCCAGCTGGATGCTGTCTTCCGCTGTGAACGTAAACGGCTGCTCCAGTTGTTTCTTATAGTATTGCTCAGCATCAGCTACCCGTTGCACGAACAGCGCATTTACTTCATCAAAAAAAGCCAGGGAATTGCTTTTGAGTTGATCATCCAGTTCATTCCGGAACCGGTTTAACGCATCAATATCGCTCTTTAAGAAGAATTTCTTATCGTAATCCAGGTTTTCGAGTGTCTTATCAAACACCTTTTGGGAGAAGGCATCATCAATAGAGCGGGGTGCGTAGTGGCTCTCATTCATAATTGCCATTACGGTTTGCAAAATGGTTTGCTTTTCCTCCTCCGGTGCCAGGTCGCTGGTGCCGCCCGCGTATCTGAACGAAAAGAATACAGCAAGTACAGCAATGATTATACCCGGTATCAGAATTTTGTTTCTCATGAATCGCAACATATTCGGTATCAATAATTAGTTTATAGTAAACGTCAAAAGCAAATGTAAAGTATTTTTGAGTTAATAGATGGCTAATAAGTAAAATGCCGCTAAAGGGGTGAGAAGCAAGCAGGGCAAGGCTTTTGAAGGGGTTTGAGCGACGTTTTTTTGCATTATTTTACCAATAAAAACCCGCTTGTGACTGATCACATCTGATGTTGTTAACAAATGCCTACCTTAGGGCCAGGGTAACGAAATATACCGGACTTTATTCCTGGTCCGGTTCATCCTGGTCCATGAACATTTCTTTAAGACGTACTTCTTTTTCCGCTGATATGTCTTTGTCGAGTCTGAATTTTAAGTAGTGTATACGGTTACTACCTGCTATGTCCAGCCCTTCGTAATGGGTTTTAATGGCCAGTTCCGGATGTACCGTTCCCCTTCCATAAATATCGTCATCATCCGCTAACAATTCAAGTTCATAAAGCTCAATAACCGCTTTTGTAAATGTATAAAGGTCCGGGCTGTCTGTTTTTAGGTGCACGACACCACCGGGGGCCAGAATGTGCTGATAAAGGCGCAGAAATCTGGGAAAAGTGAGGCGTTTTTTCATGCGTGAGGTACGCAATTGGGGGTCTGGAAAAGTGATCCAGATTTCAGCCACTTCCCCAGGCGCAAAGTAGTCGGTAATTTTATCAATATGAGAACGAAGGAAGGCTACATGGCTTAAACCCTCATCCAGGGCGGTCTTGGCACCACGCCATATCCTGTTCCCTTTGATGTCTACTCCGATGAAATTCCGTTCCGGATATAAACGTCCGAGACCTACTGCATACTCGCCTTTGCCACAGGCAAGCTCCAAGGTGATGGGTTGATTGTTGGCAAAGAAGTCCTTCCATTTCCCTTTCATCCCCACCGGGTATTCCAATACATTCTCAAAGGTTTTTATCTCGTTGAAGCGAATCAGCTTTTTCTGGCCCAAAGTCGTTTTTTGGCCGCAAAATTAGCGAACATTAGCGGTAAATCAAGCTCGTGCACCTACTACGACTTTTCACGTATTTTAAAAATAAATAGTATGGCTGCGATGTAAATATTAAATATACCTTATATCTTTGTCCAAATAATTTATAACCAATCAATTTTACCTTATGAAAGCGATTTTACAAAAACTATTTGTTGTCATGGTTTTGGCGGGATGGAGCAGCAGCACTAGTGCTCAGCTACTGCCACAGGTGCCTCTTTTTCCACAGCTGCAAACGAACTTAGTTCGGCCGTATACCGGCCTTACTTCTTTGCATCAGGAACGGCCTACAGTGCTACAGTCCCGGCTGATTGCTATTGCCCTGATGGAGCATGACGGCGCTACTTATAAAAGAACTGCGGATTCCATTCGCATTTACCCGCGTGGACTCCGGTCAACAGAATTGGATTTTAAAGACTACTTCCTTACCGCGAACGGTTTTCATATCGCCGAACCCGAAATGCCCTATCTGCCTCAGGCTACTTTAATAGGCGGCCTGCCCCTTTTTGGAGACTCCCTGGTGACGTACATGGGCAATGCATCCGGAACTGCCTACGATCAGTTAGACTACCGGTCAGAACTGAGTTATAACAATGACGATAAGGTAACCTCGCGCCTGGAACAAGAATATACAGGCGGTGCCTGGTTGAACAGTGCTAAAACTGATTATACATACGATGCTGCCGGTCATATAACCGAGGTGTTATTTAGTACCTGGTCAGGCGGTAGCTGGGAAAATTATTACAGAGAGCTTTATACATACGATGTTTCAGGTAAGCTGACAGAGCATATCGTACTGGACTGGACAGGAACAGACTGGGAAAATGACAGCAAGATTATTTACGAATACAACGGAGCCGGCAAGTGTACTACAGCTATAGAACAAGAGGGAGTGGGCAACACCTGGGTGAATGATGAACGTAGTTTACTGACCTACGGTAGTGATGGCCGGGTGAGCGAATATGTAGAGCAGAATTGGACGGGAACCTGGGAAAATGGGTATAAATACTATTTTACGTATAATGACAATGGTGCTGTGATTACTTATATAGAACAAGGCTGGATTGCAGGCGCCTGGGAAAATAACGTACGCAGAACCCACACCTATAATGGGGAGCAGATTACTTTGTTGTTGCTGGAGAGCTTTGACGGCACCAGTTGGGTAAATGAAGTCAGGGCAAATTATGTATATAACAGCAGCGATGTTAATACAGAAATCGTTCTACAGGAATGGAACAACGGCGCATCCAGCTGGGAAAACAGTGCTAAAATCCTGATGGCTTATAACAGCTATGCCCAGGCCACCGAAATGGCACAGCTGTCCTGGAATCCAGGTGAATTTTGGGAAGCTAATGCAGGCTCTGTAAAGTATATGATGTATTATGAGGTATATGATGATGGTAACGGTATAGCTGAACAAGCGGCAATTGCGGAGATGCGTGTGTATCCCAATCCTGCCAAAGAACAGGTCCATATTGCTATGCCATCCATTCAGGCCAGCCCCGTTACGTTTTATGTGTTTGATATACAAGGGCGGCTATGCCTGCAGCAATCAGTTGCTGTCTTTTCCGGATCCACTACCTTAGACATCAGCCCCTTACCCGCCGGAAGTTATATGCTTCAGGTAAATGCCCGTACCGGCACCTCATCAAAGGCTTTTCAGGTAGTGAAGTAAATTAATACCTATCGTATTATAACAGAAGGAGCAGCTTCGTATGTAAGCGGCTCCTTTTATCTTATCCCCTTCCATATCTTATAGTAGCGCTTTCCTGTTTCCCATAAGCAGCGCCCCTCTATCCGGCTATAATGTCGGTAGCTAAGGAAAGCTTATTATCACCAATGTGAGGCCACCCTTTACCACTCAATGAACAGCTTACATCAGTATACCGGCTATGCTGGCCGATAGGTAAGAAGCCAGTGTGCCGCAAAGTAAAGCCTTCAAACCCAGGCGTGCCAGGTCAGCCCTGCGCTCCGGAGCCAAAGCGCCAATGCCGCCGATTTGCATGCCTACGCTACTGAAATTGGCAAAACCGCAAATGGCTACACTAATGATCAGCAAACCTTTTTCCGTAACAATGGGTACGGTCTTGTCTGTCATGTTTTTAAACGCCAGAAATTCGTTCACGGTCAGTTTCTGACCCAGCAGGGTAGCGGCATGCTCCAGATCCTGCGCCGGCACGCCCATGGCCCAGGCAAAAGGAAAGAATATTTTACCAAAAATCCAGTTGAGGCTGAGCTGAAAACCCGGGTCGAACAAATGGCCCAGTTGTAGCAGGCTCCAGTCTATTAAAGCAATGAGGGCTATAAAGCCAATGAGCATAGCAAGCACATTCATGGCAATTTTAAAGCCGTCGCCTGCGCCCTGGCTGATGGCATCGATCAGGTTGGTATAACTGCTCTTCACTTCCATTTTTACCGTACCCATTGTTTGCGATACTTCTGTTTCGGGAAATACAATTTTGGATATCACCAGTGCTCCCGGGGCGGCCATAAGACTGGCCATAATCAGCTTCGGCGCCAGGTTCATGCCTGCCTGCGCCCCCATATTGGCATATACAATAAGGATACCGCCGGCTATGCAGGCCAGGCTCCCGCTCATGGAAGCCAGTAATTCACTCCTGGTCATACCTTTTAAATAAGGCCGGATCATTACCTGCGCCTCTACCTGTCCTACAAAAGCACTGGCTACATTGCTCAGGGCCTCGGCTCCGCTTACCCTCATAATATAGTTCATGCCGCGTGCTATAAGCGCTACAATTCGTTGCATCAGCCCGATGTGGTACAGCATAGCCACCAGCACACATACCAATATAATGGTAGCAGTAACGTTAAAAGCAAATACAAAGGCATGAGGTGCCGTATAGTTCTGCACCTGGCCATCATAACCCACGGTGGCCAGCCCGCCATACACAAAGTTGACGCCCTCCTTGGCGAATTGCTCAATCTTCTGCATGCCTTTTCCCAACAGCTGAAAAAAGTGTTGTATCGGGGCTACTTTCAGAATCAGGATGGCGATCAATACTTGCAACGACAGCCCGCTAAGCACCAGGCGCAGGTTGATTTTCCGTTTGTTGTTGGAAAATAAAAAGGCGATACCTAATATCAGGAGGATGCCTAAAATACCTGTAAATCTTTGCATAAAACGCGTGTTACTGAGGGTAATGCTCCTGCTAAAATATAATTTTGTTATAAAAAAGAAGTATTATTTATACACCCGTCTCCATTACGAATCATAAAATTTTCCTGAGATATAAAAAGATTACAGAACTTTGCTGCCTTTTTAGGCCGGCATTCCATATCCATCAGGAACCGGCAACCCATATTATGCTACATGAAGTACCAACAGGAAATCAACCGAAGGAAGACCTTTGCCATTATATCGCACCCGGATGCGGGTAAAACCACCCTCACCGAGAAATTTTTACTGTTCGGGGGCGCCATTCAGGTAGCAGGTGCCGTAAAAAGTAATAAAATAAAAAAAGGCGCTACTTCCGATTTCATGGAGATAGAACGTCAAAGAGGTATCTCTGTGGCCACTTCGGTAATGACCTTCGAGTATAAAAATATCCTGATCAACCTGCTGGACACGCCGGGTCACAAGGATTTTGCCGAAGATACCTATCGTACGCTTACAGCAGTAGATAGCGTGATCCTGGTGATTGACAGTGTGAACGGTGTGGAAGAACAAACGCGGAGGCTAATGGAAGTGTGCCGTATGCGCGACACGCCCGTCATCGTATTTATCAATAAAATGGACCGCGACGGTAAATTTCCTTTTGAATTGTTGGACGAGATTGAAAAAGAACTGAATATTGTATTGCATCCGCTTACCTGGCCGATCAATATGGGCAAGGAATTTAAAGGTGTATACAACTTATACGACAAGAGCCTGAATCTGTTTACTCCCGGGCAAAAGGCAACCGAAGAAAATAGCTTACCGATACAGGATCTGAACCTGCCGATATTAGATAAAACCATTGGCGAACGCGATGCGAACCAGCTGAGGGAAGATATAGAACTGCTGGAGGGCGTGTACGGCCAGCTCGATGCCAATGATTACCTGCAAGGAATGGTAGCCCCCGTCTTCTTCGGGTCGGCGGTAAATAATTTTGGCGTAAAGGAAATGCTCGACACCTTTATCCGCATTGCCCCGGTGCCTGAAGCCAGGGAAACGACGAAGGGTACCATTGCACCCACAGACGACAATTTCAGCGGCTTCATATTTAAAATCCATGCCAACCTTGATCCGAGGCACAGGGACCGCATAGCATTTTTGCGTGTATGTTCCGGTCGTTTTGAACGAAATAAAAGCTACCACCACGTGCGCCTCAACAAAGGATTACGCTTTAATGCGCCCTATAGCTTTATGGCCCGCCAAAAAGAAGTGATTGACGATGCTTACCCCGGCGATGTGATCGGCTTATTTGATACGGGAAATTTTAAAATAGGAGATACCCTTACTGAAGGGGAAGACTTTACCTTCACCGGCATGCCCAGCTTTTCGCCCGAATTGTTCCGGGAAGTGGTCAATAAAGATCCCTTGAAAACCAAGCAATTGGAAAAAGGCATCCGGCAGTTGACGGATGAAGGCGTAGCGCAATTATTTACCCAGCATGCGGGTAACAGAAAAATAATAGGCTGTGTGGGCGATCTTCAGTTTGAAGTAATTCAATACCGCTTATTGCAGGAATACAGTGCTTCGGTGGATTTTGTACCTTTAGCTTTTTATAAGGCTTGCTGGATTACCGGCGACAAGAAAGTGCTGGATGATTTTACCCGTTTTAAACAAAACAATGTGATGGAGGACAAGGATGGTCGATTGGTCTATCTGGCGCAGAGTGAATGGTTCTTAAATACAGAAATACAGAATAACCCGGATATCAAATTTCATTTCACCAGTGAGTTTTAAAAAAACAAATGCGCATTTACTAAACCGGTAAACACAAAGAGTAGCACGAGCTAAATAAATATTCTTTACTTTGTCCCACCGTTCTCATGAATTACTCTGAAGTCATTATCAGTGGTTTTTTACTGGGTTTATTTATAGCCATCTCGGTAGGGCCTACGCTTTTCGCCGTCATACGCTATAGTATGCACCACAGCTACAAAGCGGGTATAGCCTTTGTTTTGGGGGTTTCGTTAAGCGATATTTTTTACGTTACCCTTGCCAATATTGCTACCAATTGGCTCACCTTTCTGGAGGCGCATCAGCGCACCGTAGGGTATGTGGGTGCCGCGCTGTTCATCGGTATGGGGCTGGCCGGCCTGCTGAGCAAGTACAAACCCAAGCGGCCCAAACCTGCCCAGGAAATGATTATCAGTACCAAGGCCTATGTAAAAATATTTGGCAGTGGTTTCTTAATGAACAGCCTTAACCCGGCAGTCGTACTGCTTTGGATGGGTTCGGCCATCAAAGTGGCGGAATATGAAGTGATGCACCGCATTGTTTTTTTCGGCATCTGCCTGGGCCTGGTATTAAGTTTTGATTTCCTTAAGGTCTTTCTGGCAGATAAAATACGCAGGTGGCTTACACTGCGCAAAATTCTATACCTCAATCGTATATCCGCAGTCTGTATCCTTTTCTTCGGACTCATACTACTGGCTAAAGTCTATTTCAATATCCAGCTCAGCCATTAAAACCCAAAACTTTATTATTGCTGCCCGGTGTCGTACCTTTGCACTTCGGTAAATGAAAGGTAGCACCCTTCAGTTTTACCTATTTTTCATATAAATATTCGTAACTAACTATGTTACATACAATAGAAGAGGCTCTGGAGGATATCAGGAAAGGTAAATTGATCATCGTGGTAGATGATGAAGACCGGGAGAATGAGGGTGATTTTGTGACGGCAGCCCGGAATGTAAGCCCCGAAATCATTAATTTCATGTCTAAGTTCGGGCGTGGCCTCATCTGTGCTCCCATTACCGAACAGCGGGCGGCAGAGCTGAACCTTAACCTCATGGTTGAAAATAATACGGTCTTGCACCAGACTCCGTTTACGGTTTCCGTAGACCTTATCGGTCAAGGGTGTACCACGGGTATTTCCGCTCATGACCGGGCCAAAACGGTGCAGGCACTCATCAATCCCGGCACCCGTCCGGAAGACCTGGGCAGACCGGGACATATTTTTCCGCTCAGGGCCCGTACGGGGGGCGTATTGCGCCGCACAGGGCATACGGAAGCTACTGTAGACCTGGCCAGGCTGGCAGGAATGGAACCGGCCGGCGTACTGGTCGAAATTATGAATGATGATGGTAGCATGGCGCGCTTACCCGAATTGATGGATATTGCGAAGAAATTTGACCTGAAAATAGTTTCCATAAAAGACCTGATCACCTTCAGGTTGCAAAAGGAGTCACTGATAGAAGAAGAGGTGCGGGTGAAAATGCCGACCAAACACGGCAGTTTTGACCTGGTGGCGTTCCGCCAGAAGAATACCGGAGAACATCACCTGGCCCTGCTTAAAGGACAATGGGAGGAAGGCGAACCGGTATTGACCCGGGTACACAGCTCCTGCTTTACAGGCGATATTTTGCATTCACTTCGCTGCGACTGCGGAGAGCAACTACAGGCGGCCATGGAAATGGTAGAACGTGAAGGTAAAGGTTGTGTGCTTTATATGAACCAGGAAGGGCGGGGTATAGGGCTCATCAATAAACTTAAGGCGTACAAGCTTCAGGAACAGGGTAAAGATACGGTGGAAGCCAACCTGGCACTGGGCTTTAAAATGGACGAACGGGATTATGGCGTGGGCGCCCAGATTCTGCGACACCTGGGTATTACAAAATTAAAGCTCATGAGCAACAATCCCCGGAAACGGGCAGGCCTTCTGGGTTATGGCATAGAAATAGTGGACACGGTGCCTATCGAAATTGCCCCTAACCAGTTTAACGAATTTTACCTGAAGACCAAACGCGACAAGCTGGGTCATAATATCCTGAAGTAATAGTAACCATACCGTTTTTAGATCTATGAATGGCTTATCGCAATAATGAAGATTTTATTTAATGCCAATCGCTTTCCCTATCCGCCGTTCAGGGGGGATAAACTGAAAATTTACCATTTGGCAAAACGACTGGCCAAAAAGCATGAATTGCACTTGCTTACCTTTCTTCAGGATAAGGATGATCTGCAATACCTGCCGGAGTTAAAAAAGATATTTAAAGAGATTTATCTCGTGCCGCTGCCACATGCACAATCTTTAGTGCAAAGCGCCCTGGGCCTGTTTCGACCCACACCGGTACAGGTCAGTTTCTTCAGCTCAGCGGCCATGAGCCGAAAAATAGAGGCGCTATTGCAAGAGCAAGTATATGACCTTGTGCATGTACAGCACATACGGATGGCGCAGTACTGGCAACACCGGCCAACCATTCCTCGTATACTGGACCTGCCGGATGCCTACTCGCTATACTGGAAGAGAGGAATTGCTATAAAATCGGGAATAAGAAAAATTTTTGCAAAGCTGGAATACCATCGGCTGCTGCGTTATGAACAAGTGTTGCATGACTTCGACCTGTCACTCGTTTGCTCTACCGAAGACCAGGAGTACCTGCAGCAGCATATCGGCATTCCGCGCGTAGGCCTGCTGCCTAACGGGGTCGACCTCGACACGTTCTCAAATCCGGAACACGATTACCGGCAACAGCATAAACTTTTGTTTACCGGAAATATGGATTATGCACCTAATGTAGATGCGGTGTGTTATTTTACCAAAGAAATACTTCCTGTTATAAGGGAGCAACTGCCGGATACGCAGTTCATTATCGCGGGGCAGCGGCCGGTTAAAAAGGTACTGGACTTAGCCTCCGATCATATTACTGTTACCGGATTTGTTAAAGACCTGGCCACACTTTACCGCCAGGCAGCGGTGGTGGTGGCACCTTTGCGCTTCGGGGCAGGTACGCAAAACAAAGTATTGGAGGCCATGGCTATGGGTGTGCCTGTTGTCAGTCACAGTATAGGGTTTAAGGGGCTGGATATAGCCTCTGGCGCGGGTGCCTATCAGGAGCTGTCTGCCACTGACTTCGCCCGACGTTGCGTGGAATTGCTCGGATCTGAGCCCCTGAGGAGAGCCACCGGCCGGCAAGGGCAACAGGTAATCCGCCGGCGATTCGACTGGGAGGTAATTGCAGCTCAGCTGGAACAGTATTGTGATCAGCTCATCAATAAGCGGGCAACTACCGGACCGCTGCCGCATACAGAATAAGAAGCGTTTTTATTTATTTTCAAATACCCCCTAACTTTGTCTTTATGCCACAGAATTTTGATACTTCCCTACCTATAGCTATCGGCAGCGACCATGCCGGCTATAATTATAAAGAACAAATAAAAACTTACCTGACCCAGCAGGGCTACACCGTAGCTGATAAAGGAACACATAGCCTGGACTCCACCGACTATCCCGATTATGCGCACCCGGTGGCTACTATGGTAGAAGAGGGTAGTGCAGCTGCCGGAATTCTCATTTGCGGCAGCGGTAACGGTGTGTGTATGACGGCCAATAAGCATGCCGGCATCAGGGCTGCACTTTGCTGGACGGAGGAACTGGCCATGCTGGCCCGCCAGCACAATGATGCTAATGTACTCTGTATGCCGGAGCGCTTCGTGGACTACCATACGGCACAAAAAATGACCGAACTATTCCTGACCACTGCTTTTGAAGGTGGCCGGCATGCCCGGCGTGTAGAAAAAATATAAAAGGCTTTCTAAAAAGCGCTGAAATGTATGTGTGCGGAAGGGGTAATTGAAGCAATCCCTTTATTATGGCTACAATTATAAATCACAAATCACTTTCCTGGGTTCGCAAACCAGCTTTTCAGACAGCCGCTATGCCCTTTAAAATTAAAGCCAATTGAGTATTGTAGATAAATTTCTTGAAAAAAGAAGTGCTTCCAATCCGGAGGCAGAGATGGGGTTTACCGACCATATTGAGGCCTTGCGCTGGCATCTGGTGCGCGCCCTGATTGCTATCGTTTTGGGTGCCATCATCGTTTTTGTCAATATCGACTTCGTGTTTGATCGCATCATCATGGGGCCTACCCAGACCGATTTTATATCTTATAA
>JBEBUO010000029.1:0-16381 GCA_040393285.1 Taibaiella helva
CAAAGCACCATAAGAAGGAATATAAGCATTACCAAAAGGGGCATCACTACAAATCAGATCATTACAAGCATCATGCCCATTATCCGAAGCGATACAAGAAAGGACATGGGAAAGTCTACCACCCTCCTGTAGTGTATCGCCGGCCGGCACCACGTCCTGTTTACTATCCTCCTACGCGTGGCGGTATAACCATTAACATCCCCTTGCCGCCTTTACCCATTCCCTTGCCGAGATAGGCATAGGGAAGGTGTGAAAATGTGTTACCCGGCTTTTGGGCAGGTAACACATTTTTTTATAGGCATATAGGCAAATGAAGTGAAAAATTTAGTCAAATTAGCTGTAACTTTGCCGCCTCATGTCAGATGCTATTCGCCACGAGTGCGGGCTTGCCTACATCAGGCTACTGAAGCCAATTTCATATTATCACCGTAAATACGGTACTTCATTTTACGCATTGAACAAGCTGTATATCCTTATGGAGAAGCAGCACAACCGGGGACAGGACGGAGCAGGTATAGCTACCTTAAAATTGAATGTGGAGCCCGGTTACCAATTCATGCATCGCTTGCGTATTGCCGGTCCCGGCGCTATCAAGGAAATATTTTCGACGGTTCAGGATGAGGTTACAGAGCTGGAACGGATGTATCCCGATCTGACGCGCTACCCTGGTCTGATGAAAGGCTATTTGCGGTTTATGGGTGAAGTGATGTTGGGACACCTGCGTTACGGCACGCAGGGTAAGAACAGCGTTAAATTTTGTCACCCTTTTGTGAAATCGGATATTAATCCTGCGCGCAACCTTACCATGGCCGGTAATTTTAACCTGGTCAATACGGATGAACTGTTTCACAAATTGGGAGAAACGCCCGATGAAACGATGCGTACCAGTGATTTGGGTGCGATGATAGAAACGGTACACCATTTTCTATGCCTTGAAGAAGAGCAATCGCCGGAAACGCCTGATATGGTAGCGGTATTACGCCAGGCTACGTCCCGGTTTGATGGTGGATATGTATGTGGCGGATTGATTGGAAACGGGGATAGCTTTGTGATGCGGGATAAGCATGGTATTCGTCCTGCTTATTATTATATGGATGATGAAATCGTGATTGCGGCTTCTGAGCGGCCGGCCATTATGACCAGCTTCAACGTGCCGCAGGATCAGGTAAAAGAACTAAATCCCGGTTCAGCGCTACTGGTGGCAGCTGACGGTACGGTGCGTATAGAGCAAATTCTTGAGCCGGCCGAGAAAATGGCCTGTAGCTTTGAGCGTATTTACTTTAGCCGGGGTAGTGATGCAGACATCTACCGGGAGCGTATCCAACTGGGTGTGAACCTGGCACCTAAAGTTCTGGAGACGATTAATAAGGACCTTAAACATACCATCGTTTCTTTTATTCCCAATACTGCAGAGATTGCGTTTTACGGGCTGATAAAGGGGCTGGAGGATTACTTGAAGGATATCGAGGCGGAACGGATCATTAAGAATAAGAATAATATGTCGGACGATGAGATCAGGGAATTGATTCATCGTCGGGTGCGTATAGAGAAGATAGCCATAAAGGATGTGAAGATGCGTACTTTTATTACTGACGATAGCAGTCGTGATGAGATGGTACAGCATGTGTACGATATAACGTATGGCACAGTAGTTCCGGGAAGGGACACCCTGGTAGTGATCGACGATAGCATTGTCAGGGGGACCACTTTAAGGCAGAGCATTATCAAAATGCTTGATCGCCTGCAACCTAAAGAGATCATTATTGTATCTTCGGCTCCCCAGATCCGGTACCCCGATTGTTATGGTATTGACATGAGCCGCATGGGCGATTTTATAGCTTTCCAGGCGGCCATAGAGCTGCTTCAGGATCGGGGGCTAAATCATATTCTTAATGATACTTATATCCAGTGTAATGCTGCTAAGGATCATGGTAAGTTGCACGAGGAAAATTTTGTGAAGCAAATTTATGCACCATTTACTGCCGAAGAGGTAAGTGATAAAATAGCACAAATGCTGCGCCCTGAAGATGTTCAGGCTGAGGTGAAGATCATTTTTCAGTCTATTGAAGGATTACATGCCGCCTGCCCCGATAACAAGGGTGACTGGTACTTTACCGGCGACTATCCGACACCAGGTGGTAATAGGGTTGCCAACCGTGCCTTTATGAATTACATGGAGCGCAACGTGGACAGAGGGTATTAAATAAAGCAGACAAATATACGGTTAAGGAATACAACACGACCACGGGAAACTGCTGGTCGTTTCCTTTATTTCAGACTGTCGGGAGGAGTTGGCGCCTGGCCTGTCGTGTCAAATACAGGGAAGCTGTCTTCCGGTATTGATTCATGACCTTTTAATATGGGGATTGGCGGTATTTCCTTTGTTCTGTTCAGCAGCGAATCCACTTTGGGTTTTAATTCGATGGAACGTCTTTTATCCAGGTTATCCCGGGCCTCTTGTTGCATCTGCTTATACTTAGGTGCCAGTATGCTGTCGGCTTTTGTTTGTAGTGCCTCCATACTCATTTCCTGCGTTTCCTTACCACAGGACACCATGGCCAATAGCGATATCATAAAAGCTATTTTCCCCAATGTGTTTTTCATGAATGCAAAGATACAGTGCATAGCTTGTATTGTACTACCTTTGACCCGCATTTAACGATACGGTTTAACCACATAACATGTTGAAGTCACTTGCTGCACTAAATAAATACCTGGTCAAATACAAATGGCGTTTCCTATCGGGGGTTTTCTTCGTGTCGATCTCCAATGTATTTGCTGTGCTTTCCCCGGTGGTTATCCGTAATGTGTTGGATCAGGTGTACAATAATATCAACCTGTTTCGCCTACTTACCGGCTCCGCGGCCGGTGATATTTTTGAGCATTACATCATGCGGTTGGTGATGATCAGCGGCTTGTTGCTCTTGTTGTTTGCGGTTTTACGAGGGGTGTTTTTATTCCTGATGCGCCAGACGATAATTGTGATGTCACGTCATATTGAATATGATCAGAAGAATGAGATTTTTCAGCATTATCAACGCCTGAGCACAGGTTTTTATAAAACGCATGCTACCGGCGACCTGATGAGCCGTATCTCAGAAGATGTATCCCGGGTGCGCATGTATACAGGCCCGGCCATCATGTATTCGATAAACCTGATCGTGCTTATTTTTCTTTGTTTGTGGCGCATGCTGAGTGTAAGTCCAATGCTTACATTATATGTTCTGGCTCCTATGCCTTTCCTGGCCTGGTCTGTTTTCTACGTGAACAAAATAGTGAACCGGAAAAGCGAAAAAATACAGGCTGAATTGTCTGCCCTGACCAGCCAGGCACAGGAGACTTATTCGGGGATCAGGGTAATCAAGTCCTACGCACAGGAAGAGCGGGCTCAGGAACAGTATGCCGACCTGTCCGAGCAATACAGAAAAAGTTCGATCAATTTGTCATTAACCGAGTCTGTATCCTTTCCGGCAATGAACCTGTTTATTGGCTTAAGCCTGATACTCACCGTGCTGATGGGTGGCTGGCAGGCTATAGAGGGCCGGGTAAGCCCTGGGAATATTGCCGAGTTTGTGATTTACATCAATATGCTGATGTTCCCTATTTCGGCAATAGGCTGGACGGCAAATATGATACAGCGTGCAGCCGTATCTCAGCGACGCATTAATGAATTCCTGGATAGCGAACCCGATATTCGTGACCGTGCGGATGCGGCGCCACATGAATTACAAGGTAGTATCAACTTAAATCAGGTCAGTTTTACTTATCCCCATACCGGTATCAAAGCCCTGGATCAGTTTTCGTTGCATATTGAACCGGGGCAGCGTATTGCGATTATTGGGAAAACGGGATCGGGTAAGTCCACCCTGGCCCACTTATTACTTCATATGTATGAGGCAGACAGCGGGGAAATATTGTTTGACGGGAAAGATATCCGGGCAATTTCTCTTGAGGCGCTGCGCAGTCAGATCAGTTATGTACCTCAGGATGTGTTTCTGTTTTCTGCTACCATTGCAGACAATATTGGTTTGGGTATGAAGCATATGGATCGCGAGCAAATAGAGCAAGCAGCCAGGCTGGCGGATATCGATAAGGAAATCCGGCAATTGCCGAAGGGTTACGACACCATTACGGGAGAGCGGGGCGTCATGCTTTCCGGTGGGCAAAAGCAGCGCATTGCGCTGGCGAGGGCTTTGGTGAAGCGTCCCGGGGTCCTGATATTGGATGAAAGTTTGTCGGCGGTAGATACCCGTACAGAGCGGACGATACAAGAGGCTTTGGATGTCTACTTAGCGGGTAAAACCTGTATTGTGATTACCCACAGGGTGTTTAAAAGTTGGCATTTCGACCAACTATTGGTCATGGATAATGGAAAAATTGTGGAGCAGGGTACACATGAGGAGTTGCTTGCACTGAACGGCCACTATGCTGCTTTATATCATTATCAAACAGGAAATAAAACATAATTAATTTATAGATTTATTTTTTGAGTATACTTACATTTTTGCTTCTTCATTTTAGTGCGAGCCTGCTTTAAAGCAGGCTTTGTTGTTGCATGCGGTATAATATAGCGACTTTTATTGAATGATTTAAAAAAATATTTCCTCAAAGTGGGGATTGAAATATTTAAAAATTTTCTTTGGATTTCTGAATATCATTGATATATTTGGTAACAAAACAAACATTTATATGAAAAAACTACTACTAACATTTGCAGTTTTCTTATGGGCAGGACTGCAAATTGCTTTAGCACAAAGCAGACCTGTACGAGGTCAGGTGTTGGATGAAAATGGCGAAGGTGTTCCGGGTGCGAGCGTCCAGGTGAAAGGAACGACCAGCGGTACCATTACAGATGTGGATGGGAATTTTTCTTTGGACGTCCCGGATGATGCAACTACTTTGGTGATTACTGCGATTGGTTATGGTAGCCAGGAAGTGAATGCGGGAGATGGTGATAATGCTTTGGCGGTCAACCTGACTACTACAAGTACGGCCTTGTCTGAAACGATAATAACAGCTTTAGGTATCAGGCGCTCAGAAAAGTCATTAGGGTATTCCGCTCAGAAAGTGGGTACCGATCAATTGGAGAACGCCAGGGCTAATAATGTGGTAGATGCCCTTGCCGGTAAAGTAGCTGGTGTAAGGGTGAATAGTCAATCTGGAGGCGTAGGCGGATCATCAAAAATCATTATTCGCGGATCTTCTTCTTTATCTGGTAGCAGTCAACCGTTATTCGTAATAGATGGTGTGCCTATTTCAAATAGTTCGCAGGCAAGTACCTCCAGTGGTTTGTCTGTAGACTATGGTAATCGTGCCGGTGATATCAATCCTGATGATATTGAGACCATGACAGTTTTAAAAGGACCCGCTGCCACTGCGCAGTATGGCTCTTTGGCTAAAGATGGTGCTATTATTATAACTACGAAAAGAGGAACTAAAAACAGCCCCCTATCAATCTCTATCAATTCCTCTTTTAGAGTAGACAATATATTGCTATTGCCTTCCCTCCAATCAGAATATGCGCAAGGTATCTATGGTATTTATAACTTACGTTATGCCAATGGATGGGGGCCTAAGATATCAGAAATGAAAAATACCAAGGTGCCCGATTATCTCGGCCGGTCAGTAACTCTTCAGGCCTATCCAGATAATGCAAAGAACTTCTTTCAGACCGGAAACACATGGATGAATGATATCGCGGTATCAGGCGGAGATGAAAAGAATGATTACCGTATCGGGTTCGGAGCTTTAAATAGCAAAGGAATTGTACTCAACCAGACTTTGAAAAGATATAATTTAAGTGCAAACATTGGTCATCGGTTTTCGGATAAAGTATCTTCTCGCTTTACCTTCAACTATGCAAATTCAGATGCTAATGGCCGGCCTGTACAGAGTTCTAATAATCCAAGCGTATTGACTTCTTCTGTTTATTCCATTCCGGTAACAGTAGACGTTGAAGACTTAAAGAAGAATTATCAGGATGAATTCGGTGTTCAAAACAACCTGACCACGGATAAAACGGGCAATAACCCTTTCTGGATTCTAAATAAGAACTTGAACGGGAACAAGCTGGATCGTTTTTACGGTAGTGCATATTTGGATTACACACCTACGGATTGGTTAACCGTCTCGAATAATTTCGGTTATGATATTTATAATGAAGATCGTCTGGCTGTTGTTAGGCAAGGTACTGCCGGTGACTTGAAAGGTAGCTATGCTGCGGTAAGTTTGTTTCAACAGCGTTTTAACAATGACCTGATGATTACAGGACAAAAGAACCTTAATGATGATTGGAACCTGAAGGTTATGGTAGGTAATAACATATTGGATAGAAAGCTTTCTACTGATCAGGTTATTGCCAGCGGCCTATACCAAGATAGTCTCTTCCGACCAGCCAATGCGGAAACTGCCCAACCCCTTCAAGCTCAGTCCCAATCCAGACTGGTTAGTTTGTATGGCGAAATTTCCGCTTCTTATAAAGATATGCTTTACCTGACGGTGACAGGAAGGAATGATTGGTCTTCAGCATTAGTGTACACAGGTAACTATTCCTACTTTTACCCCTCCATTACGGGCTCATTTGTGTTCACGGAACTGATGGACAGAAATAGCATATTAAGTTTTGGTAAGGTTAGAGCAAGTTATGCTCAGGTCGGCTCCGATACAGACCCGTATAGCACCCTGCCATATTTTAATCCGGTAGCCTCCTACTTTCTCCAGTATAGTCTTCCCGGCCAATTCCCGTTTAATGGTCAAGGTGCATTTTCCGCACAGCGTGTACTACCCGAAGGAAATCTCAAACCACAATTGGCAGGATCATTTGAAATTGGAACCGACTTAAGGTTCTTCAACGAAAGGGTTAACCTGGATGTTACGTACTACAATACTAAAACAAGGAACCAGATCATTAACCTTGATGTGCCGCTTTCTACGGGCTATTTTGCCAAGCAGATCAATGCCGGACAAATTACCAACCAAGGTATAGAAGCGATTTTGAATATAGCAGCCTTAAGGCCAGCTTCCCGCAATGGATTTGCTTGGAATATACTGGCCAACATTGCACATAATAAACAGACAGTAGACGAGTTGGATGGCACTTTGGAATATTATGCTGTACAATCGGGATGGAGCGGGTTGCAAATCAAGGCTCCTGTTGGCGGAAGTTTTGCACTTTACGGTACCAAATGGCGTCGGAGTCCTGATGGCCAATTTGTAATTAACCCCAATACAGGGTTAAGAGAAGTGGATAATGATAAGTACCTGGGCGATATCAATCCTGACTTTATGCTGGGCATCAATAACCGTTTTTCTTATAAAGGGTTTTCCTTGGGCTTTTTAATCGATATTCGTCAGGGCGGTGTCTTTTTCTCCGGAACAGTGGCTAACCTCAGGGCTTCGGGAATGGCTGAAGAAACCGCTGAATATAGAGACGGATCATTTATAGATAAAGGTGTTAACCAGCTGGCTGATGGCTCTTACCAGCCTAACGAAACGCCTGTTCAAAGCATGCAGGATTTCTGGGCCCATTATTCTTCTGCGGCCAGCACAGAGGGAAGCGTTTTTGATGCATCCTTTGTTAAATTACGTGAGGTTACATTGTCATATGCATTTCCTCAAAATTACACCCCATTCAAAAATGTGATTAAAGGACTGGAAATAGGGCTAGAAGCGAGAAACCTTTGGTTAATCAAGTCTTTCGTCCCCCACGTAGATCCTGAATTGAGTTATTTTGGCTCTGGTAGTGCGGGTGATGGTGTAGAGTTTAACAGTTTCCCCAGCACAAAGTCTTATGGTGTTAATTTAAAAGTAAAATTATAAATTATGAAAAAAATATTTTATATATCTCTTGCGATACTTTCCTTAAGTTCCTGCAAGAAAACGATGGAGCGGATTAATACCAATCCAAATGCATCAGAAAATGCTTCGCCAGGCCTGTTGTTCTCCAACGCTGCAGTTAATCTGGGTGGGCTTCGGGCAGGAGGTGATATGTACGCTTCTTTAATTCTGGCGGCACAGACGATTTCCTCTGGTGGTGATGCTGGTTGGGGCAAGGCAAATGTCTATGACATTAGTATTTACTCTACAGGTAATGCCTGGAAGACCTACTACTCCTCCACCGGCTTCAATTTGAAAGAAGCGATCAGGATTGCAGAAGAGACGACTCCTGTGCAGTCAGGAGCGGCTGCACAGTGTAAGATACTACTGGCAGAAGCGATGTATGAAACAACGGTAATTTGGGGTGATATTCCTTATACGGAAGCCTGGCAAGCTAAAACAATTCCTTATCCTAAATTTGATCGTCAGGAAGATGTGCTCAATTCCTTACTGGCCTTACTGGACGAGGCGCTGGGGCAGTTGGATGATCCCGACGCCAATTCGACAGCCATTACTGCCCAGGATTACTTTTATAGTGGTAATCTGGACAACTGGCGTGCATTAGCTAATTCGCTTAAGTTCCGTATCCTGATGTTGATGGTGGACAAAGATCCGTCAAAAGCCACAGCCATACAGCAGTTGGTGAGTAATGGAGGAATGATTTCGGATGCTGAGCAAGATTTTATGCTTCCGTTTAACGAAAAAGCAGGTAACCAAAACCCTAAGTATGCTTTGCTTAGCCAGTATGCGGGAGGTGCAAATATTTTCTTCTTCGCGAATACAACAGTATTAAATCCGATGAAAGCGCAAAACGACCCCAGGATTCCCTATTACTTTGATAAACCGGACACTATTCCTGATTATATTGGTGTGCTTACAGAGGAGACTGCCAATCCGGATGTGACAGCGAGCATAAGTATGCTCTTGTATCGTCCCGATGCACCTGAAGTGATCTTTTCATACCAAGAGCAATTATTCCTGGAAGCAGAGGCCTATGCGAGGGGCTTAACTCCAGGTGGAATGTCCCTCGCTGATGAGAAATATAAGCAGGCCTTAACTGCGGCTTGTAATTATTATGGTGTTGACTCCTTGTCTAGAGAAGCATTTTTAGCTAGCAAATCCTTGTTGACTGTAACTGATCCGGTTGCTGAAATTCATTTGCAACAATGGATCGACCTCATGGACCGTCCTATTGAGGCGTTTACCAACTGGCGTCGCTCTGGTCCTGACGGAAGTGAAGTGCCAAATTTGAGTTTGCCTCTGGGCGCGCCCGCCGGCCCCTTAATGCGTCGCTGGATATATCCTTTAGCCGAGGAAATATCACCAAACGTAAATGCGCCTAAAGAAGGGCAACAAGTCTACGACAAAATGTGGTTTGATCTTTAAAAACAATAAAACATGTATATGAAACAATATAAGAAAATAGGCTTGTTAGCCGCTTTTGCGATTATCGCGTTGGCTTCTTGCAAGAAGTACGACGGAGATAGTTACGATTTTTCCGACAAGGTGAAAGACTATATGAGATTCACTCCGGGGCAATTTGTGGTTGTCAATGCGGAAACAGCGGATTCGATCATAGGTGCCGATACGTTTTATTACTATGTTGAAAGTCCTGGAGAATTCGATGTGGAAACTCGTGTAGGCTTTACAGAAGACATACAATTTAACTACCGAGTAAGTTTGGATAATGGCCCAACTGAGGACCGGCAAGGTACTATGGCCATGGGTACTTCCTTGGAAACTTTAGAGCTTGCTTATGGGGAAGATGCTTTTTCTGCCGGAGATTCTATCCTAACCGGTCAAATAGAGTTGCTGAATGCTTCCGGTGGAAAATACGGTAATTTAATTATTGGTTATCCTAAGGAAGGCAGCAACGCCATAATTAATTTTATAGCAAATAAGCCAAACGTGTTATACCCATACTGACTTACCTAAAGAAGAAAAAAACCGCAAGCTATAAAACTTGCGGTTTTTTTAATGATTAAATCGTTTGCCCGTACCTTTGCCCCTTATTTGCATGTTATGGCCCCCAAGTCCTATAGTCAGCTTACAGCTTTTCGCGCACTTACAATAGCCGCCCTTCGCTCCATAAGTAAAAGCCCCTCAGCGGTTATTTTTACCATCGCCTTCCCTTTGATATTTATCCTGGTTTTTGGCTTTATAGGCGGTGACCGGGCTACGCAGACTAAAATAGGTATGTTGTCGGGAACGGATTCGGCAATACTTCAGCTGTTGCCGGAAGATGAAGGATTTCAGCTGATCGTCCTATCCGACACCCAGGCGCTGACTCATGCGCTGACTCGCGGCGACCTTGATGTAATCATGTATGCGACGCCCCAACCAACAAAAGTTTCAGTACAACTGGTGACGATGGAAGGGGAGCAGTCAAGTGCCCGGCGACTTAAAGCCAGCTTAGGCTATGCTAATGCGTTGCAACACCCGGAAATAGCTGCACAACTGGATCAGCGCCTCAGTGTGGTGCAAACCATCCGTCAAGGGGCACAGTACAAGGCTATCGACTTTGTCCTGCCGGGCCAACTAGGGTTTTCTCTGCTCGCATCAAGTATTTTTGGTACTGCCTTTGTGTTTTTTAGCCTGCGACAGGGACTGGTGCTTAAAAGGTTTTTTGCAACGCCCATTAAGAAGCATTATATACTGCTCTCTGAAGGTATGGCCAGAATGATTTTCCAACTGCTTGGTGCACTTGTTATTATCTGCATTGGCTACTTTTTTCTCGGGTTTACCCTCATTCATGGATGGCTTACCGTACTCCATATGATGCTTATCTCAGCCCTTGGCTTGCTTGTATTTATGAGTATCGGCTTTATCATCAGCGGCATAGCCAAAAGTGAATCTACCATTCCGCCACTTTCCAATATTTTCACCTTACCTCAGTTTCTGCTGGCAGGAACCTTCTTCCCGATAGATGCCTTCCCGTCTTGGTTACAGCCTATTTCCAGGGCTTTGCCGCTTACTTATCTTAATGACGCGCTTCGTCAGGTGGCCTTTGAAGGGGCATCTCTCTGGGCGGTAAAAACACAGTTGATTATCCTGGTAGCCTGGGGTTTGCTTGGCTATTTCGTAGCCTCACGTGTGTTTAAATGGGAGTAGTGTCATTTTACCGCATAGTCGATGCGTACTGTAATGGAAGCGGTTTTGTTCTTGGCGGTTGTATTAAAAGTGCCACCATAACTGTAATCTTCATTCGTGTTCTGGCCGGTGATCTGAAATACACCCATAGTGGCCTTTTTAATATCACCAATGCGGCTACCTGAATTATTAGCGATGGTCTCCGCCCGGAGTTGTGCATCTTTACTGGCTTTGGCCAGTAAGTCAATCTTAAGCTCAGAAAGCTTCGTGTAGTAGTAAGAAGGAGCAGACGAATTAAATTCAATGCCCCGTTCAATAAGCTCGGTAACTTCCCTCGAGACTTTTTCAACTTTATCAATATCTCTGGAATCAACGGTGACGTTTTGCCTCAGGTTATATCCGGTGAAATCCGAGCCGATCATTCTGCCATGCTCGTCATATCGATTATTGAACTCTTTATCAATGGAAATGGCAGAAAAGATGAGTTCTGCATCTGCTATGCCTTTTTCTTTAAGGTAAGTCTTGATCTTTACTTCATCTTCTTTTAATAGCGCATAAGCGCTTTTCAGGTCCATCATTTTCCGGCTGTAATAGCCTTTCCAAACAATCTGATCACTTGAGAAATCTTTTTCTGCAAGCCCTGTTACGGTAATGGTCTCTGTGCCTTTATACTTGTATTTATAGGCGTTACTTACAAGGTAGAAGCATACAATGGCTGCGAGTCCAAGAATAAGCGGGTGGATGGCGTTTTTCATATACTTGTTTATTAAGCTAAAATAGCTTTTTAAAACAAAAAAAGATGGTAAAAAAATTACCACCTTTTTCTTCTCTTATTCCTGCTTACGTGTATGGGTTAAGCTGGTACACCTTCGCTAACAAAGCTTACCTGCCCGCTGGCCACTTGGTACATAGCCGGAACAATGCGAACAGAACCATCGGCTACGGCCGACCTGATGATCTCGCTCTGCTCCAGGATGCCTTGGATCGAATGACGGACATTTAAGAGGGCTACTTTATCAACAAAGCTTTTATTACTTCCGGTCCTGTTTTCGGTTTCCGTTGTTTCCTGCTCAATGGCTGGCTTTATTTTGTCTAATAGTACAGTTAAATGACCGAATTCAACCTGGTCGCAGGCACCTTTTACTGCTCCGCAGTTGGTATGTCCCATAACTACAAGGACTTTGCTTCCGGTGATGCCTACCGCATATTCAAGCGAACCGATGACATTATCAGATATGATATTTCCGGCGATACGCACACTGAAAATATCGCCAATGCCCTGGTCAAAGATAGTTTCCACGGGTGCCCGTGAATCCATGCAACTTAAGATCACGGCAAAGGGCTTTTGTTGGTGCTCTGTGCCATTGGCATCTTCCAGTGGGTTGCGGTGGCGCGATAAGCCATTTACAAAACGTTGATTCCCGTCATTTAGAATTTGAAGGGCGTCTTCGGGTGTAATTTCTGCTAGGTTATTCTTATAAGATGAAATCATTGTCTTTAAATTTTTGAGTTATACAGTATGTTTATTTGATAGTTCGCGTAAGAGTTTTTTATGTTTTCCCGAGGATCGCTTAGCATCCCCGTCCTGATCCAGTTCGTCCATGAGGTAATGCACATTCGCACCCTGAGGTATTTTGTAGTCATTTCTGAAGCCTACAAGAGAGACCGTAATATGCCGGCTTGGTGCCTGGGCCTTATAGAACTCGCGTATCTCTTCCAATACATCATAGTCTATATACTCCGACTGGGTAGCATCAATAATGATGGTGCTGTGATCGGGTACGGCATCTAAGGTCTTCTTAATGCTGCCTTTATTCAGAAAAGAGACTTCCTGGGCCAGTTTTAGTGTCGTTACATCTCCGTTTTCAGACTGCACACGACGGTAGTAGTAAGGAATGCGCATATTGCTGCGCAACAGGTAGAAAATGCTGATGAGCATACCCAAAGCCACACCCTTTAACAAGCCTAGGAAAGGTAATGCTACGGCTACGGTGGTCACCACAAAGGGGATGAACTCTGTAGGCCCTACCTTGTACATGTGTTTGAATGTAGACGGTTTAGCCAGCCGGTAACCGGTAACAATAAGGATGGCTGCCAGTGCCGACTTAGGGATAAAGTTTAGAATGGCGGGAATTGCGGCTACACATAACAAGAGTAATGCACCATGAAAGATGGTCGACACTTTAGACTTCGCTCCCGCATTGATGTTGGCACTTGAGCGCACGATTACTGATGTAATGGGCAAACCTCCTATAAATCCGCTGACGATATTGCCGATGCCTTGTGCTTTCAGTTCAGCGTTGCCTGGCGTATTTCTCTTGAGCGGATCGAGCTTATCCGTAGCTTCAATACACAGTAAGGTCTCAATAGAAGCTACAATGGCTATGGTCGCGCCTATGGTCCATACTTTGGGGTTGAGAAAGCCCTCGAAGTGAGGCAGGCTGAACTGTTGAATAAAATCAGATGCCGATTCCGGCACAGAGAGCTGTACGAGCAACTCCGGACTCAAGTGCAAGTCACCGGCGGTGGCTTTGAACAGCATATTCAGGAAAGTGCCCACCAACACGACAAGCAAGCCCGCAGGTATGATCTTGAATTTTTTGAATGCTTTTGTTTGCCACAACAATAAAATAGCTACGCCCAAGAGTGTAATTATTATAGCGCCCAGGTGCAGATGCGTCGTGATGCCTTGCAGGATATCCAGGTTCATACCCCGTTCGCCATCACGCATGCCGACCAGGTTGTCCGGACCGTTATAGCCCACGGCATCGGGAAGTTGTTTGAAAATGATGGTAAGTCCAATACCCGCGAGCATCCCTTCAATAACACTGGATGGGAAGAAGTTGGCAAAGGTTCCGGCTTTTAAAAAGCCAAGAACGAGTTGGAAAAAGCCGGCGAGTACTACGGCACACAGAAATATTTCGAAACTGCCGAGATCTTCGAGTGCACCGATAACAATGGCTACCAGGCCGGCTGCAGGGCCACTGACGCTAAAATTGCTTTTGCTCATGAGGCCAATAACAATACCACCGACTATACCGGCTACAATACCTGAAAAAAGCGGGGCATTAGATGCCTGGGCAATACCCAGGCACAGGGGCAAGGCAATAAGGAACACGATAAGCCCTGCCAGCAGGTCGTTTTTCGCATACGCGAAAACAGATTTAACCTTTGACATAAAAAATGAGGGTTTTAATCAATCAATTGAAGTAGGGATACTCCTTGTCCGGCTGCATCAGGCAAAAAACCTGTTACAGCGTACATCAGATACCCAGGAAATAGGAATTGATTAAGCCCTGTTTGGAGGCTGTAGGGGAACTTCAAGACTTACATTAGGGATCAATGCTTCGTCGCGTAAGGCATGAGAAAAGTCAGCGTTATTTTTGGAACCCATATTCAGGGTGTTCAAAAAATGACGGTACCAGGTCTTGTCATGAAAATCATTTACTAATTTTTTTCCATGCGTGCCATGTTCATTTACTTCTTCCGTCATATTCCCATTCCACAATATCCGGCCTATCTCCTTTATCGGAAGGAGCTGGAAACTGAAAATAGTGATGAATATTATGGCAAGTAATGGCCTCATAGCAAAGCAAAGATAAATTATCTACATTAAATCAAGTGCAAAGCAGAGGTTAATCATAGATGAAATTTTGGTTGGGCAACCCAGGCTGGTCATTCCCGGCCAGTCCCTGTGTTGCCCGCGCAGTAGTAAATGCAATGATAGTGCAAGTGTTTATTTAACGTAGACCCGCGTCCCTTCACTATGGCTGCTGAATTCGGGTGCATACATGCACTGAATGGTGCTGATGCCATTTGAAAAATAGCCCCGCTGTTGCACAAAAACAGTATACTCGAAGACATAGGAGCCCTTGCGCAAGTAATCTATAAAGAAATTGCTGGACACATCTTTAGTACTTTCGTAGTAGGAAAGGCTACCTTGGTAGCGATATCCGCTCAGTACATTTACAGGTTCGAAGCAAGCCGCCCGCATATCTTTTAAATGAACGTATTCCATATCTCTGTCCGCCTTCAGGATGATGCGTACTTTCACTTTATCACCCACATTTAATTCATTTCCATCTTTAAGTTCCGTCAGTACAGGTCCACGGTCTGTATGCCGTTCTATAAACAGTTGTTTGCTGAGCTGAAGTGGTGTAGCCGCAGGGGTGATTTTGTCCATGTCTTCAAAATACTGCCAGTAAGCAGCACCCCAGCTCACCGCCTGCGCTTCTTTGTTGCCGCTGATTTGTACCTGTATATTGCCCATTTCAGGTGTCACTTCCCGTCCGGCTATCCTGTGCTTAAAGTAGCCCGTTCCTGCTTCGCTTTGTTCACTCCCGGGATTGATGGTAACCGCTCCCAATTTAATCGTTACCTCTGGTTGGTTGTCAAGCCACTTGCCGCCCTGTAAGAGTAAGGCGTAGCATGCGTCAGCGGTAGCCTTTGTGGTCTTCCAGTTTTGTGTTTGCTTTTGTTTCAGTAGCCATATCTTAAGCGCATCCACTCGTTCGGTATCTTTGGCCACTTCGGTAAAGGCCTCAATAAGTAGTGCTTGCGCCTCAATGGGGGCTTCATACCACCAATAACCTGGGTTGGTCTGCTTCCAATACATACCCATTTCTTCATGGATAATTGCCCGCTCCTTTAGCGAGGCGATAATAGCAGACGGTGTTGTTGCATCTTTGTTCCGGTGTAAAGCCAGTGCTATTTGCCCCTGCATGTAGGGGTTAAATCCGGTCCAGTACTTTGCGGCTTGTTCCTTGTAATAAGCAAATGCTTTTTGGCTGGCTGCAGGCACCGGCCTGTTGGCAAAAAAGCTACGTAAATACAGGTATTGAATATGCAGGTGATTTATATGTTGCTGGTCCAGCTTCACGTTTTCTTTAATCAGCTGATCGTAATCTGCCTTTAGCGTCCTGTCCAGATAAGTAAGGGCTTTCTTTATGATCTGGTCGGTCTTGTTTTGCTCCGCAGGACTAATACCAAGCTGCTGTAGCCGTCCTAAACCGGTTACAATGTACTGGGTGATATATCTGTCACTGCGCATGCCTTTAAACCAGGGAAAGCCGCCTTCAGGTAATTGCATCTGGGCCAAAGTCTCAAGGTTACTGCGCCCTTCTTTAGCGAGCTTATGGGTCTCAAAGAGCCTTGCGATACGGTGTTTTTGCTCTGTTTCTGTACGGGCCTCCATGACCCATGGGGTCTCTTCCAGCAAGGCAGATTTGAGTTCCGGATTTTTTTCAAGATTGGATAGTAAGGCTGCAGTATCCGTATGTGCCCATTGATCAAAGATTTGTTTCACTTGAGGCGATAAAGAAACGATATGTGCCGCCAGCGCATTTGCAAAATACCGGTTAAAAGTTTGTTCCGCACACTCATATGGAAACTCCATGAGGTATGGAAGCGCCTGCAC
>JBEBUO010000030.1:0-16212 GCA_040393285.1 Taibaiella helva
AACAAAGAAATGGGTAAGATTGAACGAGCCCTTTCTCAATCAAATAAGCCTGTACAGGAAGAGAAAAAAGGCAAAAAGAAAAGAAAACAATGAAATCAATTCGTCTATACCTTATCCTTGTGGCCGCCGTGCTGTTTACCGGTAATGGCTTTGCACAGACGCATGCCGTTTACTTTTGTGGCGAGCGCATTCCGATGAGCAATGATTTTGTCTACAACAAACTAATGAACGTAATCAAGAAGCAGGTATCTGTAGTGAACGTACCCCAACTAAGGGAACGGGCCAAAAACTACTTTCCCATTATTGAGCGCTATCTGCGTGAGCACGGACTACCTCAGGACCTAAAGTATATTCCCATTGTAGAGAGTGGTTTTATTTCTTACGCTAAATCACATGCCGGGGCTAAGGGCTTCTGGCAATTTATGCCGGCTACGGCTGCGCAATATGGCTTACAGATCAATGGTTCTGTAGATGAGCGGGAAGACATTGTGAAGTCTACTAAAGCGGCCTGCAAGCTACTTAAAGATTACTATAATTTTATTCTTAAAAACAGGGAAGTAGCCTCCTGGTCGCTTACTGCCGCAGCGTACAACTTCGGTATCGGCAATATCAATAATGCCATTAAGCGTCAGGGCATCGACTACTTCAGCATGCAATTGAATGATGAGACATCGCTTTATGTGTATAAGATCATTGCCGTAAAAGAATTGTTTGAGTATCCGGAAATTTACATGAAAAATTTTGGTTATAACATATTTGATGCCAAGTCCCTGCCCAAGCCTACTGTAGGCGATGATAGTGATAAGGCATTTAGATCGGTGGACTTACAGAAGAGTGAGGAACTCTTTGAAAAAGAAGTGGTGAAGGTGCAATATGAGTACGTAATGGCCTACGTGGATAAGATTCCTAAAGACTTTGAAGATGGAAGTTTAATTACCATCACCCTTTTGGAAGACCTGAATACCAAAATCCGATTTGCGGCCAAAGGCCAATCCTTCAGTGTTCCCGGCTGGAAAGTAGATGGCCGGATTGTTGCCGATATCGGCTTTGGCCACGATGTAATCCTGTATGGCAGCGACGAAAAGAAGGGTATCGATATTGACCGCTTGGAGCGTTCCAAACGCACCAATGTCGTATTGAGAAATGTGATATATTAAAAAATATAACCCTTCTCCTATCCACATCAGCGTAAAACAGGGGCATTTCGCAGGGCACCTCCTTATGCTGACCCATTTATGGCCTTTCATTCCCTGAATTTGAAAAGAAAATCAGTATACTATGCTTTGAGAATTTAACAGAAATGTTAACTTTGCATCGATTTTAATTCCTAACCTTAATTAATGTAACACATGAGAAAATTTGGAACATTGTTAGTTGCCGGCTTGGCCTTACTGTTTGTTGTAGGCGCTAGCTCCTGTAAAAAAGAAAAAACAACCAAAGAAAAAATTACCGGCACCTGGAGCATAGACAAGATGGCCTATAAGTACACATCCGACGGTGAAGTGATAGACGAAGGTACAGAACAAAATGCCGCCGGCGACAAAATTACCTTCAATGATGATGGCACTTATGTGGTAATTATTGACGGCGATCAGGACAATGGCAATTATACGCTTGTCGGCGATGACAAGATAAGAATAGATGACGAAACCCTGGACATACAGGAACTGACCAGTAATTCCATGATTCTTTATGGTAAAGATGTAGAGGATGTTGATGTTTACGAATCCTGGCTTTATTTCAGTAAGTAATAAGTACCGATAAAATCACAAAACGCCATTCCAAGCAGAATGGTGTTTTTTTATGCTTATGCTTTGCTTGATTTGCAGTCGCACAGAATTATCCCGCTGCTCGCTGTCTCGCCCTTCCCACCTGTTCTCCGGTATGCGAAAATGTCTGTCCGAAAATTTGCAAAAGCCAGAATGGAAAGCACATGCAGCATCTCTCAGCTAAAACATAGCCTTCCGTCACCCAAAACATGCAGCATCGGCGACCTGACATATAGCCTTCCATCGGGTGATACATAGGCTTCCATGTTTTTTCTAAGCAGCATGTTTTTTGAAAAAGCAGGCTAATACCCTGTTTCCCGATAGCCGACCTACACCATCAAAGGCAGCAAGTAGTATATAACAAAATGACTATCAAATTATTGCATTAGATCAAATATGCCATTTGGAAAAAAAGCCTGAGTTTTGAAAATAAGTGGCTACTTTTTACCTGATGAGTGGCTACTTAGTGACGGATGAGTGGCTACTTATCGGGCGATGAGTAGCCACTTACCGACCCAAAAGTAGCCTTCCTTTTTAGGCTGGAAGTAAAACTGAGAAAATAAGCCCATTTAGGGCCAAAAACGACAAGAAACTTCTAACTGCGCTGCTGGACTTGCAGTCGCGCAGCCCTCTATTCTATCGTTTATAGCGATAAGTATATCAACACATCAATGTCCAAAACACCTGTCATTCCGGCATATGTTGACGTTACCGCAGCGTCTCCACTTCCAGTGGTGTAGCAACGAGTGCATACCTATGATGGTGAGGAAATATCCGTGGGACACTGCGGAAGGATGCATGGTGCGGCTAACACCCCAACAGTACGACCACGCGAGAGGAGGACTATGTCGAACTACGCTTAGCTTCGCTGAGAAAGTTTGACGTTACCGCAGCGTCTCCACTTCCATTGGTGTAGCAACGAGTGCATACCTATGATGGTGAGGAAATATCTGTGGGACGCTGCGGAAAGGGCGCATGGTGCGGCTAACACCCCAACAGTACGACCACGCGAGAGGAGGGACTACGTCGAACTACGCTTAGCTTCGCTGAGAAAGTTCGCACGTCAATGCTTTGATCTCTGCGCTAAAGATGCTTTACAGCACGAACCCAGGAAGTTGTTGCCGCGAACAGACGGCGCGAGTCGGGATCGGCGGTGAGCAGGTCGTAAAATGCGCTACGAGACGACAAGTCGCGTAGCGCGCAACTTACAGTAAAGGCCGGGCAAATTGCCCGGCCTTTACTGTAAGTGATCTGGTAACACCTGCTATTTCAGATGCTGCTTAAAAAAGCCCATCATGGCTTTATAAAATTCAATGGAATTTTCTTCATGATGAAAGCCGTGTCCTTCGTTGTACTTCACCATATAGGGCACCTCAAATCCCTTTGCCCGCAGCGCACGTACAATCTGATCGGATTCATTGATATTGACCCTTGGGTCGTTGGCCCCTTGTACCACAAACAGGGGTTTGTTGATCTTATCCAACTGGAAAAAAGGCGACACCTCTTTGGCTATTTTTGCTTCCTCCGGATCATCCAGGTCATACCATATTTCTTTCAGCATTTCCATATAAGGTTTCCAGTACTCTGGTATGGAGCCGAAGAAAGTTTCAATATTGGAAACACCTACATAATCCACGCCGGCTTTATAAAGTTCCGGTGTTTTTACCAGGCCCATCAGGGTAGCATAACCACCGTGGCTGCCTCCGTAAATAGCAATATTATCCTTATCTGCCCAGCCTTGTGCTATCGCATATTTAACACCATCTTCCACATCATCCATGGCCTTTCGGCCTATTTGTTTAAACCCTGCCCTTAAAAACTCCTTACCATAGCCACCTGATATCCTGAAGTTAACCTGTAGCGTCGCATATCCCCTGCTGGCAAACAATTGTGTTTCGGGATTGAATCCCCAGCTATCGCGTATACCCTGTGGTCCGCCATGCGGGTTCACAATCAGCGGCACCGGCTTGCCCTCCAGCGCGGCCTTGGGTAAAGTAATATAGCCATGAATCGTAAGTCCATCCCGGCTTTTAAATGAAATCGGCTTCATCACCGCCATATCTTCCTCCTTCAACTGTGGCATCAGGTCATACAGCAAGGTAGCTTTACGGGTCTTGGATTCGTACAAATAATATTTGCCATACAACTTATCACTTTGTACCACAATAAGCCATTTATCTTCCTCGTCTGTCTTTCCGACAACGGTGTATTGATAGCCGCTGAACTGCTGCTCCAGGTCGCTGTATATCTGCTTGAACGTTTGGCTCACCGGTACGATCTGTACCTTTTCCCCTTCGTAGCCCAGGTAATCAATTTCCCAGTTGCGCTTCCTGGACAGGCCGATCATATAGGCATCATAATCCTTATTGGCATATACTTCTTTAAGTATTTTCTTGTCTTTGAAGTTATAGAGTACGACCCTTGTTTTATCACCATCGAGATTGGTGACAATATACGCATCATCCGCGTCAGGAGAGGCATAATTAAAGGCTACAATATTAAAGTTTTCGTCCCATTTGCTTTCGTTGGCTAAATGAAATTCAGAAGCTCCGTCCAACTTAAAGTAAAGTTGGGAGCTGGTTCCGTTCTTCATTTTTGTATAGGCCCGCAGCTTGCCGTCTTTATCAAAATCATAACCTACAATGGGGTTCGCTATATCATCGTTGCTATAAAGCTTTTCGGTTTCGCCGGTCACCACATTTACCTTGTAGGGCTCATGCACCTGCTTGTTCTCCTTATTCATGGAGATGATGATGTAATTCTTCTGTTCTTTAAGCATATTCAGTATGCTGGCCTGCACCCCTTCATACGGGGTAAGATCCTTGGTATTTCCGCCATCGATATTCGCAGCATATACATGGTAATTTTCATCACCGCCTTTATCCATCACATACGCCAGCCGATCGTCGTTAATCCAGCCATACCCTTTTATCAGCTCGTCCTTTTCCTCTACGGCGCGCGTTACCTTACCACTTGCCGTTTCCTTTACATACACATGGTTCTTTCCCTGTTCATCTTTCTCCATATAGGAAATATATTTCCCGTCGGGCGACAGTTGAAAAGAAGAGGAAGCAGGCTTTTTAAAGTAATCATCTACCGTATATTTATAGTTACCCTCCCCCATGTCTATCAGTTGCTTCATTTCCGCTTCGGATGAGGGCAAGGATACATCACCCGGCTTTTCGAGTTTCGTCTTTGCCAGTCGCAGCGGCATTTCCTGGCCGGCTTGCTTGAAGGTACCCTCAATTTCATTGCCTGCTACCTTGCCTTGATAGGTAATGCCGGCAGCAGATATGCTTAGGGTCAGGTCGGGGTCTTCGTACACCACCCTATCTACAGGAATACCTGCTGCGCCCTGAGCGGGCACGTCCATGGTGGCAGACAACTGTCCGTCTTTTTCTTCAATATTGAATGTGAGGTCTAGTTTCATACCGGCGGCTTCAATGGTTCCTTTCCAGGCCCCGGCAATTTGTGCAAAAGTTTGTCCCATGCCTAAAAGTACAAGGACAAAGGAAAAGATCAAGGATTTGAGCATACATATTTAGTTTTGGAATAATTGGGAACGTGTATCCGGACAAAGATAAAGATAATGTCCCTATCAGCTATAGCTGACTGGAACGGAAAATACTATTGCCGATTGCATAAACAGTAAAGCAAACACCCGGCTTGTTATTGAACCGGGTGTGTATTCATCATGAAGCTATATAAGGGCAGGAACATGCTTGTTTCCATCGATACTTTGTGGTATTGGTCTACTGAATTAGCGTACTATATTCAGTTTACGTACCACTACTCCATTGTCGGTTTCGACGTGCACCAGATAGATACCGTTCGCCAGTTGCTGCACATCAATCACCTGTTCTCTAGCATACGTACCCGATATACGGTACACTTCCGCACCCAGTATATTGAATATGCGTGCGCTTAAAATGGGGCCATCTGTATATGACAAAGTCACCTTACTATTTGCCGGATTGGGGTAAAGTAAGACTGCGCTTATCGCATCGTCCGTTTCCTGAATACCCGAAGGATCCTCCACCAGGATGGTCAGGGTATTACAAGTGGTGTTGTTAGCCGCATCAGGGTCAATATAGGTGACGTTTATCGGGTTGCCCCCAATCTGTACCTGTGTGCTGGGATCATCGCTCAGGGTAGCACAAAGTTCAAAAGTAGTGGTGCTTTCTACAGGTACCGTTATGTTGGCGCTCAGGAGTGTAGTAGACTGCCCTAAGCTAAGCCCTTCCGCGAGTTGGAATAATTGCACGCTGTTGTCGGGCAGTTGAACAAACAACGAATCACCGGCTACCAGCGCATCAGGGCCCTGATTTTCCAGCACCAGGGTAAACGGAATCGGTGCACCCACAACAATGGTATCATCCGTCGGCGGACTGGTGATCGTCAGGGACATATTGATGGAACGTTGTGCTTGTGCACTACCACAGAGCAAAAGACCTAGGCCTAAAAGGGTAAAATTTGATTTGAACATGTTTGGTTTGAATTTATGAGTAAAAAAGTTTGCAAGTACCTCGAATATTGTAGAACAAGTATAGCTTAGCCGAATTCTTTAGTAAGCAAACATCAGGATAGTCCAGGACTGTTCATCCACCAGAATGCGCCTTAACGCAACCACAAATAAACACATTGGCTGAACCCAATCAAAGACAGCATACAGCAGGCGAAATCCGGAATTCCTGGAAATATAGTCGCTACCACGTCGTTTAACGAATCAAGGTCAGGTCGCCTCGAAACACTTGCTCCGTGCCGTCTAACAAACCCAAACGAACATCATAGTAATACGTACCCGCGTCTGCCGGTTGGCCCTTATACCTGCCATCCCAACCCCTGGTACCATCCAGGGGTTCGAAGACCAGTTCTCCCCATCGGTTGAAAACCTTAAAGGCATGGACATCCTGGTAGCCATAATTTTCTATCCGGAATACATCATTCAATCCATCACCGTTAGGACTAAATGCGTTAGGCGCAAACAATTGTTCCCAAATATCAATATGAACATCGCCGGTGTCGCGGCAACCCTATTCGTTAATGCCGATCAACTGGTAGGTAATCGCTGCCTGTGGTCTGGCCACCGGGTCAGGGAGGGTATCGTTGTCCAGCCAGCGATTGGGAAGCCAAAGGTAGCTCTGTGCACCGGAGGCCTGTAAGGGTGCCGTCTCCCTGGCATTAATCGTTGTATCATTACTTACTGAAAGACTGGGTTCAGGGTATTTTTCAATCGTTATGGTGTCGCTCCCAATACAACCACTGGTATTATCCACCGCCGTCAGTACAAAGGTTTGGGTCACAGTTATAAATCCTACGGTATTGGGCGAGTCGGGAAATTCCAGGAAAGCAGATGGCGTCCAGGTATAATCATAAGCACCTGCATACAAGGTAGTGGCATGCAGAAAGAAATGACCACTACAAGTAAAGGAATCTTCGAGTGGTGGTGTAATAACTACGGGCTTCCATATGAGTAAAGGAACCGTGGTGCTGCTACCGTCCAGCGTGTAGGTCATATTGCAGGAAATAGGAAAAACGGTAACGTCTTCTGTAGCCATCACGGGATTAAAGTACCATTGCCCCTCTTCTTCAAACACGCCACAACCGGAAAAAGCACCACCCGCCGGTGTACCGGAAAGGGCATAGAGCTCATCGTCCCAACAGTACTGATCGGGAAGGGAAGAACCGTCTGCAAGGGTGATTGTTTGCGCATGTAAATCGCCGCTTAGGAAAAGAAGGCAGGCAATGATCGGAGTAATTACTTGTTTCATTTTACGCGCTAATTAGTTTATGGACACACACATATACCATCCTGTACAATTGACATTTCCGTATGCTCCGGGCCCACCACAGGTAGAAAAAATTCAAGTAAAGCTTCCATAGCAAGCCAACCTGAGGAAACACCCTCCATCGCGTCTACGTCCGGTTGTATATCCCGGATTAGCGCGTCAATACTTAGAATGTTATTGCTTTCTGTCAGAGTATAAGATATTATTTGGCTTTCGGGCCTATTTATCATCCTGTTTCCAGGGTGTTTCCTTTGTAACACTGCATGGCCATATCCTGCGCCACAGCTAACGTATCAATGTCACATTACCCTGATATTGTTCCTGTCGCTCATTACTATATACTATATCTATAACGTAGATATACACACCTACTGGCAGTTCTTTCTCATTAAAACGTCCATCCCATCCCCTACCGTCCACCCGGCTGGTCTCAAAAACCAGTTGCCCCCAACGGGCAAATACCTGCATCTTAAAGTTCGTCACAGATTTACTCAACTGTGTGCGGGGAAAAAAATAATCATTCTCCCCATCACCGTTTGGGGTAAAAGCATTCGGAATATCGGTATAGCAATCTTTGGTCACTTCGATGACATCCGTCGTGGCACAGCCTAAAGGCTCAGTAGCTACGCGAAGACTGTAAGTACCCGGTTCCTGTACCCGAAGGCCTGCCGTTGTATCTCCTGTGCTCCACAAATAGTGATAGGTTTCATCCGGGGCCATAGTCAGGTTACGGAGTAGAACAGTATGGCCTTCCTGGCAAAGGCTGGTATCCCCACCCAGGTTGACCTCAGGTGGTGCATAGACCTGTACCGTATCTGTAAAGGAAGCGTCCGGGCATGCTAAAAACCCAGCGGTAAAGGACACGGGAAAAACCCCGGCATGATCATAGGCATGGCTAACAGTTTGGCTGTCCGCCGGCAGGAAACTTCCATCACCAAAGTCCCAGGAAAGACGTAAAGGGGTCACATCTATCAACGGATCAAACAGAATTGCGTCACCCATACACACCATCTTTCTGTCTGTACGGAGCTCCATATATTCCGGGATGGCTGTATCTACCGTTATCGTTACTGATTGCGTGGTATCCGAACAACCGGGATAGCTGGCCGTAACCATATAAGTAATGGTACTGTCGGGTGAGGCTATAGGGCTAGTAATTAGTGTATCGGAAAGACCGGACGCGGGCGTCCAGCTATAGTGATACACTATGTCGCCACTTATCGCTAACTGCACATCTGCACCTATACATATCGCTGTATCCGGATTGAGTAAAGTAAAGCCCTGCAGGACATGCACCTGTACGGTATCGCTACTGGCGCATTCCGGCTGGTCATTGGGTATTACGGTCAGTACATAGGTCATATCCGAGATGGGTGTACACAGCGGTTGCAAACTAAAAGGATCGTCCAGGTAGGTAGCCGGCGTCCACTGCACCTGGCTGTTCCAGACACCACTACCGCCTACTACTGCGGACAGTTGTACACTGTCGCCTATGCAGGTCGTGGTATCGGGCCCTGCGTTTACCTGCGGCCCTGCTATATACAGCCGGATACTGTCACCGGGCTGCTGGGCCACACCACAGATGTTTAACAAGGTATTGCCATCGGTGCCAGCTGCCGCCTGCAGGGAGTACATCCCTGCGGGTACCGCACCGGCAAAGCTCAAAGTTACCGCTTGCGTATAGCCATAGCCGCCGCTGCAATTGGCACCAGCAGCCGCGGCTACCGTTGTTATGGCGGGGCTTAATTGAAAATCAGATCCGTCAGCAGCAATAGAACTGCACAGCACCGGCCGGTCCAGGAAGATCGTAACCGTATCGATCGGGCCACAGGGAACAGCAGCCAGCGAATCATACACCGGGGGTGGTTCTGAAACAAAGGTGGCAGTAGAGCCAGAAAAATCGATGGTAAAACCAGAGCTGACGCCACCAGTCACGTAGTTGCCGAAATTATTAATCATCACCAGATATACATCAGCTGCTGCTGCGGTGATCTGCTGGCAAAAGGAATTACCGGTAAATCCGGCGCTAACATTATTGACCGTCGAAGTGGTATTCAGGCCTACCACTCCATTCACGTTACTGCCCGGGCTGTTGTTGTTGAAATTACACCGGATCACCTGGGTGGGCATCAGGTCGTTACAATCAATTCCTGTGACATCCAGTACGGCAAAATCATAATCATCCTCCGGGCTTACCGGGCTGATGGTAAATACAATAGTACCCGCTGTAGCCACCTCCAGACGGATCCATACCGAGTGGTTCTCGCCGCCCGAACAGGGTGTTCCGAACAGGTCATTTGTCGCCCCATAGCCCTGGTAGCTGTAAGGTGTAGCAAAACTGTTGCCACATAAGCGCAAGGCATTACAGGCTTCCTGTTCCGGTTGTAAGGGAGGCAAAAGCTGTGCCTGTGCCACTATTACCGGCAACAGGTACCATGCCATAAGTACAAAAAATCGCATCGTTTGCTTCGTTATCATGGCCTCATTTTTATGCCCGGGCAGGCATTACCTGCTCATCAGGCATTACCTGCTCATCAGGATATTTATTTCCTGCTACTGATAAGTAGAAATTAAACAGAAGTACAAAGATGAAAAATACTGACTACTGACCATTCAGGGTAACTACTGAACTTTCAGATTCCGTATTTACACTGAATGGTGATCCTGTTGTCCTGTCAAACCTGCTTTACCTGGTTAACAGCGTAGTCGAGAAGCCTACACCTGGACGGGCATCAGAGATGTCGCTCCTCCGGCCACGATCAGTAGCGCTACCCGGTCTGAACGGGCTGAAAGGGCAACTTCACTAGCACACAGCACAAGCACAGATCTATTGTTCCCGCTTCACCAGCTTCTCCGCTTTGATCAACACACCGTCCTTATCTAAAATGCGCAACAGATAGATACCCGAAGCCAGGTCTGCTACTGAAATACTTTTGGCGTCACTTACCGTCCTGATCACCCGGCCATCCATACTGCTGATCGACACATCCACAGCGACAGGCGAGTGAATAAAGACCAGGTCCTGAGCAGGATTTGGATATACATTTACCTGACTGGCCAACCCATGCACATCACCGATCCCTACATTACTGACCCTATACACCGCCGAAGTATCTGCGCAGCCATGCACACTCGTTACCGCTACGGTATAGTCGCCGTTTTCAGTAACCGTATAGGTAGCCTGGGTAGCACCACTGATCAGCGTTCCGTTCAGGATCCATTGGTAGCTGGCATAAGGCAGGGTGGTACCTAATATAAACTCATCCACCGTGATAATAGGGTCAGGTTCATCTATCGTCAGCTCCAGAATAATGGTGCTGTCGCAGCCTGCGGCATTGAGCCGTAACTGGGTATAACTGCCACTTTCTGTATAGGTCTCGCCGTTCAGGGTATAACTTTCGCAAGCCGTGTCCATAATGAGGAAAGACGTGGTATCGTTACACGCAAACTTTTGAACAAACCCATCGCCATAACCATTAGCGCTCAGGTTGACCACGTCCGGACCCGGATCGAAATCAACGGTATAAGTCTCCGTAAATAGTCCCCATTCCCCGGCGGCATAAACGGCACCACGGTCCCCCACAGCGATATCCCACCCCAATTCAAAATCCGCCCCGCCTGTACCATAAGCCCATTTGTAATTTCCCAAAGCATCCAGCTTTAAAATAAAAGCATCGCTACCATTATCTCCTGCACCATTTGCAATGAGGGTGGCTTGTCCGGGTCCCGGGTCAAAATCGACCGTATCGGTAAAATAGCCACTTACATATACATTGCCTACCTGGTCCAGGTCTATCCCAAAGGCCTGATCGTTACCACTGCCGCCTATCATCTTAGCCCAAATCAGGTTAGCGCCGGTATCCAGCTTTAAGATAAACATATCCGACGGACCATCTACTACAAAAAAGGAATCCTGCCCATGAACGGGATCAAAGTCAATGTTTCCGGTAGACCAGCCACAAATATAAACGTTGCCGGCAGGATCAAATACGATATCTTCCGGAGCATCGTTAGGATCTCCAAAATCATCAGGTTGATATACCCATGCCACATTTCCCGAGGCATCCAGTTTCCAGACCGTCAAAGCGGAACCACCGCCCCACCATTCCGCGCCCGGAGGAGCACCAATGCTAGAATTGCCCGCCACATAGGTATTTCCCCAGGTATCCACAGTAATACCTTTCAACTCAGGATCAATACCATATAATTGCGATGCCCAGACATAGTCACCATTAATATCCAGCTTTAAGACAAATCCATCCATGTCGGCGCTAAGGTTGGATATGCCGGGTCCGGGATCAAAATCGACTTCACCTTGAAATGCCCCTGTTATATACACATTTCCTGCTGCGTCACAGACCAGATCAGTTGCATAATCGTACTGACCGGAGCCCACGGACCTGACCCAGACAAAATTGCCGGCGGTATCCAGTTGTAGCACAAAGGCGTCCCACAACCCGTTTAAATAGAGATTAAATACATCAGGTCCCGGATCAAAGTCAACCGTATCACCAACAATACCACAAATCAGCACGTGTCCGAATGCGTCCAATGTAATCGCTTTAGCCTCGTCAGGCGGCGCAAACCAGGGCCCGAGCGAGCTATAATTGTTACCACCTATTTGTTTGGCCCAGACAAAATTGCCGAAGGCATCCAGCTTAAGGATGTATATATCCATCATACCCTTTGATACCATGTTGTAGGTACCAGGTCCCGGATCAAAATCCATTGTATCCATAAAAAAACCGGTTACATAAGCATTGCCTGCTGCATCCGTCACCAAGGATCGGGCATTCTCATAATCGGCGCTGCCTGTGTTTCTTGCCCATTCCAGGGTCATATTTTGAGCAAAAACATTACCGTTTGCCAGTAAAAGCAAACAAAGCGACAGATAGTTAAGTACTTGTAGTTTTCTGATCATAAGGCTTCTATTTAAAGGAAATGAATAATAGTAAATAGCATATCCGCATCTGTATACTATTTTACGAACCAAAGATAGAACGAGGACTTAGGATTGATAACCGCGTAAATACTGAAAATAGGAATTCCGTATTTATACTTAATTTTACGAGATGGTCTTGCTGTACATTGCCGCTTACTAAAAACGCTTACGAGATGAGCCTTTTCCCTTTCCATGACCCGCCACCCAGGGCAAGCAGTTTCAAACAGCTAGTGGCTAAACTTCTCCTATTGTCCGGATGCCTCATCCTATATACCGCGCCCTTGTTCGGTCAAAGCGACAAGGACGAGCTGGTACACTTTTCAAATTTGCCCAAGACTTATTCCTTTCAGGACTCCGTACTGTTTGTTACTTTATACCAAAAAGCAAATACCGTAAGCAAATTTGATGTTGATAGCGCATTGCTTCTTATGCGATCTGCTCTTCAGCATTGTAACCGCGTAGGCTATTCCTATGGCAGTGCCAATTGTATTATGGGCATCAGCTACCTGTACTTTGAAAAAGGAGAAACGAAAAAGGCACTACAACTGCTAACCAAAGAAGAACAAGCTATACGATCCTTTAAAGCACCCAAGCTGGATATGGAACTCGATACCAAGTATGGCAAATATTATAAGCAACTGGGTTACCAGGATACGGCTATCCGTTACTATTTTAAGGCGCTTGATCTGCTACAACGGCATCCATCCATAGATACTACAGGTTTCTATTATCACACTATCTTTACAGATCTCGGAAGCATTTTTATGGTCGACAAGGCCGATATACCGGTCGCCATAAGGTATTTCGAAAAGGGATTAGCAGTAGCGCGCCAATATAAAAATGACTCATGGCTGTGCAGTATACTAATAGGTATGGGCGGAGCGTATGCCAACCAACAACTGGTGGATACCAATAATCATTCGGGATTCAGAAAAGGTTTAAAGTATATGGCAGACGCGCTTCATATAGCACTCAAAAACGATTACCATTTTGCTGCCAAAAACGCATATAATAATATGGCGGCTATTTATGTCAACATGAATGAGCCCGATTCGGCTGAGCTATGTGTAAAAAAAGCCAGACAACTACCAGCAGGCCCTAACGACCAGGCTAATGAGGTTCGCTCTCTATTAGCTCTGGGTGCGAGCTTTATAAAAAAGAAAGATTACACCAAGGCTGTTACTTACCTGGATCAGGCGAGAAAATACAGCATTGATCAGCAAGCCAGGAATGACCTGGCAGATATTGATAAAACCCTGTATGCTTTGTATGTAGAAACCGGCGAGTACGATAAGGCTTTGGCGCATCTGCAAGCCTACACGTTTCTGCGCGACAGCCTCATTGACGAAGACAAGATAAGAGCGATTACAGAACTGGAAGTAAAGTACCAAATGGCCGAAAAAGATAAATCGATTGTGGAACAAAGCCTGACGCTCATACGCCAACAGAATCGTTTAAAAGAAAAAAACATATGGATAGGTATTGGCATCGGAAGCACTTTACTCCTGGCCGTCTTGCTCTTCATTATCCGACGCAACTATCAGCACCGCCGACGCCGTGAGGAAGAAAAGCAGCAACTTTGGAAGCAGGATGAAGAGATTAGACACCTAAAGGCGGTAATCAGCGGCGAAGAAAAAGAAAGGGCCCGTATTGGCCGGGAGTTGCATGATGGAGTTGTAGGACAACTGTCGGCCGCCAAAATGAATTTTACCATGATCCAAAGCAAGTATCCATATCCGGAACTGCATGCCGACTTTAAAGAAGCCCTGAGTTACCTGGACGATACAGCGCAGGAACTACGGAAAGCAGCGCATAACCTCATGCCAGGGATCCTGATTGAACAGGGCCTGGTTACGGCTGTGGATGCTTTTTGCGAAAAAACAGCTACATTTACCGGTATTCAGATTGATGTACATCAAGATGGTTTGCTGCCCAGACTAGACATTGACTTTGAGTTGTCCGTATACCGTATGGTGCAGGAGCTGGTACAAAATATCATCAAACATGCGAATGCCACGAGGGTACTGGTGCAATTAGATTATCATGAACCGATGCTCATCCTAACCGTAGAAGATAATGGTGTGGGCATCACCAAGAAGCAAGCCGCTTCCGGCGTAGGGCTCAACAACCTCAAGACCCGGGTGAATGCCTTGCAAGGTAATGTAGCGCTTTCGGGCAATGAAGGAGAAGGTACATCAGTCTACATTGAATTCGATATTTCACTGATCAATAGTGCGCATGAAATATGAGCATACAAGTAGCTGTGGTAGATGACCACGCCCTTATTGTACAAGGATTACAACGCCTGATGGAGCAACAGCCAGACATTAAGGTCGTAGCTACTTATGCATCGGGCAGTGCACTGCTCGATGGACTGAAGCAACACTTGCCCGATGTGCTGCTCCTGGATATACAGCTACCAGATAAGTCGGGCAATGAACTGGCACGTATGGTAAGCAAACTATACCCCGGGCTTAAGATCATCGCACTCACCAGTATGGATACCATCTTCCACCTTAAGGACATGATGCAGCATGGCTGCAAGGGCTACGTGACCAAGCAGGCCGGAGAAGAAGTATTGCTGGAAGCCATTCGAAAAGTGCATGCCGGGGAGGAGTTTATGGAAGCCGAACTGGAAAAGCGCTGGATGAAAAGCCTGCTTAAAAATAGGAAAGAGCAAGCCGTTCAAACACCACTCTCCCGAAGAGAAAAAGAAATACTCAAGCTCATCGCATCGGAATATACCAACCAGGAAATAGCCGAAAAGCTTTTCCTCAGTCAGCGCACCATAGAAAGCCATCGCTATAGCCTGCTACAAAAGCTGAATGCAAAAAATACCGCAGGCCTGCTCCGCATAGCCGTACAGATGGGCCTGGTGGAGTTTGAGTAAGAGCCTGGATAAGGCATATGGCATTCATGAACGACCTGTTCTTCCTGCCTTAGCTAAAGCGCTATGAAATTACCTCCAGGCGGGAACGCTCTCAGCAAAGCCATTCCTTTCGCGTGCTTATCAAAGCATGGAGCTACTGTCGCGCACAGCATGACCCTTAAAGGTGGGAAGGCTACGTGTATCGGTGACTTAACATGGCTTACAGACCACTTTACACACCTACAAGAAATGGGTTGGTGGCGGAACACAAAACCAAAGGGAACTATTCCGTATTGATGCACTCAGGGCAGCATCATTTTGACCCAGTGCTCCAATTCTGGTGGCATGCGCACCCATGCTTAGCAACAAGGCCACAACGCCTATTCCACTTTTCATAGTCATTTCGATCGCAGAGTGAGATCCCTCACTACGCCATCAGTACTTTACTGCGTTCCGTACTGATGGCTCCGATCGGGATGACAAGAAAAAAGATACGATGAAATGGAACGCCTCTATGTAGCAAGGAGCTATAGTCGCGCACAGCATGACCCTTAAAGGTGGGAAGGCTACGTGTATCGGTGACTTAACATGGCTTACAGACCACTTTACACACCTACAAGAAATGGGTTGGTGGCGGAACACAAAACCAAAGGGAACTATTCCGTATTGATGCACTCAGGGCAGCATCATTTTGACCCAGTGCTCCAATTCTGGTGGCATGCGCACCCATGCTTAGCAACAAGGCCACAACGCCTATTCCACTTTTCATAGTCATTTCGATCGCAGAGTGAGATCCCTCACTACGCCATCAGTACTTTACTGCGTTCCGTACTGATGGCTCCG
>JBEBUO010000031.1:0-16059 GCA_040393285.1 Taibaiella helva
CACTACCCCCTCGGATAAGACGTAATAGAATCGCGATCACAGCAATGACCAGCAAAATATGGATAATACCTGGCAGGTGAAATACAAAAAATCCCAAAAGCCAGCCAATCACCAGGATTACAGCAATAATATACAGTAAATTTCCCATAAATGTCTTGTTTTAAATGTTTATAAAGAGATAACAACATTCACCCTTTAAGGTTCACAAGAAATTCATAAATAAAAACACCTTATTTAAGACTCATTTTATCCTGTTGCAAGCTAAAACCCTTTGGATAGTCATTATAACTCCATTTACCCTTTACCGTTCCGGCTTTGATCAGCATCAGGCCCGGATTGCTGCGCATCGCCGTTTTACAGACCGTGCCATCAATCACAAAATAGTCTACCTCCAGCTGATGTGCTTTCACAAAAGCAGCGGTCTGCTCCTGATTATTGGCCGATAAAATGTAAAAACCGACATTGGATTTCACACACTGGTCAATTAACTCACGCAGCCGGTCCATATTACGTGTATTGGCAGTGGTCACATCCTTAATGAACAGCACAAAATTATACCCGGGCTCCTTAAGCAAGGCCTCTGTATAGTCATTCCCCTCATAATCCGTCACCTTAAAATCAGTGATTGCAGGCTGGCCGGTTCCCTTTTGCACCAGTTTCGTTACCGGATCGCCCACTATTTGCCAGGTCGTATCTTCCCAAATACCTGAGCTCAGGTACTCCTGGTCCACCATTTCCTTATCCTCACCTGTCTTCAGGTTCTTCAATACATAGGTCGTTTGATACACATCAGGCGTAGCATCGGCAGGAACCTGCATTTTCTCCCAGATATTATTGCCCTTTTTGTAAGGCAGACAGTCTACATAGGGCAAATGTTCCAGCGCATACCACTGAATAAAACCGGAGATAAATAAAGCCAGGATCATCAGCGATGTAGTATATGGTTTGCTAAACAGGGGATGAATATGTTTACGCCCCAATACCAGGATAATGACCAGTACCAACAATACAATGTCTTTTATGAAGCTTTGCATGGCCTGTAAGGGAATACAATCACCAAAACAACCACATTCTCTTATCTTACCTGAAAACACGGCATAAGCAGTCAGGAAAGTAAAAAACACCATCAACAACAAGAGCAATATAGAAAAGGTCCTGAATGCATACCCCAGTAGCAAGGCTACCCCAGCCATGATTTCAAAAATGATCATCAGGATGGAAAACGTAAGTGCATAAGGCGCCAGGCCATACCAATGCCAGACCTCGAAAAACTCCTCCATTTTATAAGCCAGGCCCGAGGGATCATTCGCCTTGATTAAACCGGAAAAGATAAACAACAGTCCAACCAGAATACGGATCCCTTGCAACAGGTAATAGCCTGCGCCACGCCGGGACGAGGTAGCAGCATTGTCAATTTGCGTCATGTTGAGTTATAGTTTATTGATTGGTAAAAATAAGGAAAGCCTTATAAAGAAAAGTAAACAGGATGTAAAAGTACTGCCGCCGGCTTGCGCCGCGGTACAACAAGCACCAAAATCAGGTAAGCAAACCGGAATGATGTTGGACTGCCGCCAGGCAGACTACTGGAATCGCAACTTAAACTCTGGCAGAAACGCTTATTCCCGGATGCTGATTAGGGCGAAAACAGCATAATTGACAATATCATGAAAATTGGCGTCGATGCCTTCCGAAACGAGGGTTTTGCCGTCGTTAGCCAATATTTGTTTGATGCGCAACAGCTTGGTGAGTATGAGGTCCACAAAGCTTTCCTGGCTCAGTTCACGCCAGGCCTCTCCATAATCATGGTTTTTCTGCAGCATCAGGGATTTAATGTGCTGCATTTGCTCCGCGTAGTAGTCGCTGGCCTCCGTTTCTGTAAGTTCAAAATGATCCTGATTGTTATCCAGGGCCAACTGTATTAAAGCGATGACCCCGTAGTTGACGATGGCCATAAACTCACTTTCTATGCTATCTGCTATTTTTTGCTGTCCGCTTTCCTGTATTTGCCTTATGCGCCAGGCCTTGATATAGAGCTGGTCGACAATGGCAATGCTCCGCAGCACCCGCCAGGAGCTGCCATAATCCTTTATTTTTTTTAAATATACCGCTTTACAGGTTTGTGTGACCGCATCGAACTGGGCAGAAGTCTCCAAGTATTTATACAGATTTAATATATTTACAAATCGGGAAAATTAAAAACAATACACCACCAGGCCATCCCGGGTTTTGGGTTCAAACCAGGTGCTTTTAGGCGGCATTACTTCGCCACTGTCGGCCACCTCAAACAATTGTTGTATGCTTACCGGATAGCAGGAAAAGGCGGCTGCCATATCACCGCTGTCTACCCTTCTTTCCAGTTCCTCTAAGCCCCGTATACCACCTACAAACTCTACGCGGGTATCCTTACGTGGGTCGTGAATATCAAGGATCTCCGACAAAATATTTTGCTGTAGGATACTTACATCCAGTATGCCTATAGGATTTGTAGCAAAACTCCCCGGCTTTGCCCGTAAACGGTACCAGACACCCTCCATATACATACCGAATTCATGCGGTGCTTTGGGACGATAGGCTGTTTTGCCTACTTCTTCACAATCAAATTTTTGGTCCAGAGCCGCCAAAAAAGCCTCTTTACTCAAGCCATTCAAATCCTTCACTACCCGATTATAATCCAGTATCGCCAATTGATTAGCAGGGAAAATACAGGTAATGAAATACTGACTCAGATCCTCACCATCGGGCTGATCCCCGGTTCCCTGCAGCTGCTCAGCTACCTTTGCAGCCGAGGCAGCACGATGGTGGCCGTCGGCAATATATGTAGCAGGAACCTGCGTTGCAAATAAAGTAGTGATGTGGTCAACAGCTTCCGGCGCGTCTACAACCCAGAGGGTGTGTCGGATACCATCTTCAGCCATAAAATCATATGCGGGTTCATGGCCGGCCTTCCAGTCGGCCACCAGCTGATCCATATCGTTCACTTGGTTATAAGCCAGGAATACCACACCAGTCTGGGCGCGTGTCGTCCGGATATGATTGATCCGGTCCAATTCTTTCTCCGGACGGGTAAACTCGTGCTTTTTAATAATACCTTTATTATAATCCTCCAAAGAAGATCCGCAAACCAAGCCGGTTTGCTCCCGGCCATCCATCACCAGCTGGTAAATGTAATAACAAGCAGTCTTATCCCGGATCAATACACCCGTTGCGATCATCCGCTTCAGGTTTTCATCCGCCTTCGCGTAGACTTCGGGGCTGTGTACATCCACGCCCTGAGGCAGGTCGATCTCCGAGCGGGTAACATGGTAAAAATGGTAAGGATTGTCTTTATATTGCCGTGCCTCTTCTACACTACAAACATCGTAGGGTAAGGTTGCTACCTGATCGGCCAGTTCAGGACTGGGCCGTAATCCGCGGAAAGGGATAATTTTTGCCATATCTAAGGGTGCTACAATTTAGAATGGACAAAAATAACAAAAATAAGATGGGGGAAAAATTAAGTTAGGAATCAAAGCGCATTTCCATCAAGCTAAATGAGTTATCCTTCTTACGTTTGAACATGAGGTAAACCCGGTAGGACCCTTGGGCTGTGGACAGATCACCGATCAGGAAAATGACATTTTCACTCTCGTTACCCCCTTTATGCCTTACTACAAACTCTTTGATTTTGTTCTTAGTAAAGAAATTTTCCAATACGCGCTCCGCCTGAGTCTTGCTGTAAGTAGACTGCTCATTGGAAATACTGATTTCCACAAGGTTGTCGAAATGCCGGGCAATATAAGACACATTGCCACCCCGTAGCGCTTTGGACACATCATCTACCTCGGGTTGTCCGGTAGCCTGAATAAAGAAGAACAGCCCTGCAAAAATACAGGTAAGGATTTTTTTCATTTTTTAGTTGATCTCATACAAATACGACTACCGATTGATTAATTAGTAATTAAGCGCAATAACTATGCCATAATTATCAATTATATCTACAATATTTGAGAAGACAATTAAAGTGATGGTTGGATTGGTTCACGCAAAGATGGTGATTTTTTTTCTAACTTAAAATCATTATTATTCAAGGGGTGATCAATGATAAAGAGCAGCATTTATTACCTTTGCGGCCAATAAGTCTTACCCTAAGGCGCTTATTATTTATATAGCATTTTTAATCATGTTTTTATTTTTCACTTCACGATATGAATCATAAGAAAGCGATGCTGATCATTATGGATGGCTGGGGACTGGGCCAGGTACCTGAAGCAGATGCCATCGCCCACGCCCATACACCTGTGGTATCCTCTTTATATAGCCAATACCCCAATAGCACACTGCGTACCTGTGGCGAAGATGTGGGACTCCCGGATGGACAAATGGGGAATTCGGAAGTGGGCCATCTGAATTTAGGTGCCGGTCGCATTGTATACCAGGAATTGCAGCGCATCAATATGGCGGTAAAAGATGGAAGCCTGCAACAAAACCATACCTTGCAGGAAGGCTTTCGTTATGCCCGTAATAACAATAAAACCCTGCACCTGATCGGGCTGGTGAGCGACGGAGGCGTGCATGCCCACATCAACCATTTAAAGGCTTTATGCCGGTATGCAACGGAAGCCGGTGTGGCACGCATCGCTATTCATGCATTTACAGATGGCAGAGATACGGACCCCAAGAGTGGCCTGGGCTTTATTACCGAGCTACAGGCAGCCATCGCTGGCAGCAATGCCTTCATCGCATCGGTCACCGGGCGTTTTTATGCCATGGACCGCGATAAGCGCTGGGAACGTGTAAAAATAGCTTACGACGCCTTGACAAAGGGTGAAGGAAAAGCCAGCCACAACCTTACCGCCGATATAGCGGCAGCCTACGAGGAAGGCATAACGGATGAATTTATGCTCCCGCTCATTGCCACCGATACTGTGGGCGAACCCCTGGCAACCATTGCTGCGGGGGACGCTGTGATTTGTTTTAATTTCAGGACCGACCGTTGCCGGGAAATTACAGAAGTCCTGACACAGTTGGAATTTCCCGAACTATTGATGCAACCCTTGCCTTTGCACTACATTACCCTGACGGAATATGATGCAACTTTTAAAAATGTTTCTGTTATTTTTCACAATGATAACCTGACGCATACGCTGGGTGAAGAACTTGAGGCTGCAGGTGTGAAGCAAATTCGCATAGCAGAAACAGAAAAATACCCACACGTCACCTTTTTCTTCTCGGGCGGAAGGGAGGTTCCTTTTGAGGGTGAAAAACGCATAATGATACCTTCGCCTAAGGAGGTACTGACTTATGACCTGAAACCGGAAATGAGTGCAGAGGGCATTACCAACGCCATACTCAGTGAAATAGACCAGGAAACTGCTGATTTCATCTGCCTTAACTTTGCTAATGCGGACATGGTGGGCCATACCGGGGTATGGGAGGCAGCTATAAAGGCAGCAGAAACCGTCGACATGTGCGTAGGCCGCATCATACCTCAGGCCCTGGCAAAGAATTACGCCATATTTCTCACCGCAGACCATGGTAACAGCGACTATCTGGTAAACGATGATGGCAGCCCTAACACCGCTCATACCTTGAATCTCGTACCTTTATTCCTGATATCCAATGATTATCATGGTCCCCTTGCTGCAGGAAAACTGGGTGATCTTGCACCTACCATCCTTAATTATATGGGACTGCCTGTTCCAGCAGAGATGACAGGAAAAGTTTTGATCGGATCATATTAAATGTGCGAAAATTAAATTACTTTAGCGACTCAAATTTAACATTTCGTTCTTGCTTATGAAAACATTAATCCTTTTGGCCGGATTAGGGATCGGCGTATGGAGCCTGAGCTCCTGCGACAAAGCGGCACAACCATCAACCTGTAGTGATACCACAATAAGTGAGCTGGAAGAAAATGCGGGAAAAGCAAATGTGCGTATTAAGAACGAAACAGGCATGGACCTGTGTCAGGTATTACTGAATGCACAAAACACCGATCTGGAAGAAGATGAAGAACCCAGCGGCGATCTGTTTTACGGCAACCTGCCAGCCTACCGATACAGTGACTATACCGCTGTACACGGCGTACGAGCGCTTGCCTATATAAAAGCCACTACACCTAAAACCAGCTATTACCTGGCCCCTACCGATTATATGGGCCTGGAAAGATTGGAACCGGGCAGGTACACTTTTGTGATTAAGAAATACAACGGAAACTGCGACAGCTGCCTCACATTAACTATAGTACGAGATTAGCCAGAGCTGCCAAACAATTCACCCGCCCCTGCAAGGAGGCGGGTTTTTTTATGCCGATCGAAGCGATCGAAGCCATTAAAACTTAAAATTGTAGGTAATACTGGGCAATATGGGAAAAATGGAGACTTGTTTTACAGAAACCGAGGTGCCTTGCTGTAAGGTACCCTGAGCATCCACAAAGAGGATATAGGGATTAAACCGGTTATATACGTTATACACCGAAAAAGCCCAGCTGCCCTTCCATCTTTTCTCAGTGTTTCCCTTAGGGGTATAAATCACGGAAAGATCAAGCCGGTGGTAAGGGAAAATCCGATATTGATTGATGGCGCTGTTGTCCTGAATCAGGTTTTGCTCTATGAAATAAAATCCTGTAGGCAGGGTAATAGCATTTCCCGTACCGTAAACAAATACGCCGGATACCAGCCATTTAGGATTAAATTCATAACTCCCCACGATGGAAAGATCATGTCTTCTATCATACTTAGCAGGGAACCGCTGGCCTTTGTTCAGGTCGTCAAACAAGCGCCAACTCCAGGATAAGGTGTACCCTACCCAACCGGTGAATTTGCCGCGCGTCTTGTTCAGGTAAAACTCTGCCCCGTATGCATATCCTCTTCCAAACACAAAGTCCAGTTCCGGATCACGGAAAGATGTAGGTGTGTAGCCTGATCTATATTCTATCTGGTTGCGCATATCCTTGTAATACACTTCTACAGAGCTTTCCAGCATATTGTCCAAAAAATTCTTGTACACGCCGAGTGCATACTGCCAGGAGCGTTGTGGTTCCACCAGCAAGGTACTGGGTACCCAGATGTCTGTAGGCAAGGTGCTGCCATTGTTGGCCACCAGGTGGATATATTGGTTAGTCCGGCTTACACTGGCCTTCAAAGAGGTGCTCGGGTCCAGGGTAAACCTGGCATTCAGTCTCGGCTCCCAACCTGCGTAAGCTTTTACAAGACTCCCGCTTGCGTAATAAGTACTATCCGTTTTCCAACCATCATTCCCGTAAGCATAACCCGTATAGGGGCCCACCTGTGCAAATAAGGAATAACGAAGACCCGCATGTATTTTTAGCCAGGGTAACGGATCAAACTCGTCCTGTATATAAACGGCTGCTTCATGTGCATACTTCTTTGATGTATTGTCGGGATTAAACTCCGTTTCTCCGCTCCGGCCCGAAATCTGACTGGGAGAAAACGTATGGAACGTATACACTGCACCAGCCTTAAAGTGATGACCAAAAGCACTATAATAATCCAGATCGCTCTTCAGGTTCCAGTCCCGGATGCCTGATGACAATTTAATATCTATATTTTGCTGTCCACCGGAAAACGCGAAATTGTAATCATTATATACCGCGGTGGTATTTAAGAAGAGCTTATCTGTAAACTGATGGTTCCAACGCAAGGTACCTGTGGCATTACCCCAGGGCACATGTAAGGAAAACTCGCTGTCCTTACTATTGAAGGTAAACACATCACGCCCGAAGTAACCACTCAGGTAAATACGGTCGCGCTTGCCCAGACGATAGTTGGCTTTTAGATTAGCGTCGTAAAAATAATATCCTGTTCCCTTTACATTTTCATTTAAAAACGGTTTGGAAACAACGTCAATATAAGTACGCCTTCCGGATATCATAAAACTCCCTTTATCTTTCACAATAGGCCCTTCCAGCGTTAGCCTGGAGGCGATCAGGCCCAGGCCACCTTCACCATGATATTCCTTCAAATTACCTTCCTTCATGGATACGTCCAACACCGACGAAAGCCGGCCGCCATAGCTTGCCGGCATGCCGCCTTTAATAAGGGTGACGTTCTTAATGGCATCGGAATTAAAAATGGAGAAAAAACCGAATAAGTGTCCTGTATTGTACACCACCGCATCATCCAGTAGTACCAGGTTCTGGTCCGGCCCACCGCCACGCACATACATCCCGGAATTACCCTCCCCAGCCGACTGTACACCGGGCAATAACTGCACGGCTTTTAGTATATCCGACTCGCCGAAGATTACGGGTAATCTTTTGATCTGATCTGTAGTTAGCGTGGTTACACCCATTTGGGTAGTCGTCACATTTTCATCTTTTCGCTGGTCGGTAACCACTACTTCTGCTGCCTGAATACCTTCCAGCTGTAGTTCAAAATCGAAAGTCCGGTTGGCAGCCAGTTCCACCACTTCCCTCTTGGTCGTGTATCCCATGTAGCTCACCACAAATGTATAGGTACCGGGTGCCATACTTATAGAATAAAAGCCATAGCCATTACTGGCGGTTCCCGTTTGCATCTCCTGCACATACAGGCTGGCACCTACCAGCGTTTCGCCCGATGCGGCATCTTTAATATATCCGCTTAGGCTCACTTTCTTTTGGGCAAAAGCAGCAACTGTTAGCCATAAAAAACATCCGGTAAGCAAGAAAAAAAGCCGCATAACACAAATTATAGGGTGCAAAATTAAACCACCTGGGTATTATTATCACACGTCGTCATTAATTTTATATTGCGAATGTATAACTTTACCTTCTATGCGCTTGCTGAAACTTATACTTGCATTGACTTTAAGTGTGGTCTGGGTGCTGCTGCTACACCACCCCATAGGTAAGCTACCGGCACTTGGCCGCCTGCTGCATCCTGGCAGTGGATTCTGGCAGCAGGCCGAGTCCTTAGCAAAGCAAATTCAGATTCCTGTGTTGCCCCAGTCAGCGCTTACCGCTACAGTTAAAATTGATCTTGATGAACGACTGGTCCCACACATCATCGCCCAAAACGATGCGGACCTTTACTTTGCCCAGGGGTATTTGCATGCCTATTATCGTTTGTGGCAAATGGATATGCAAACCAGGGCGGCGGGCGGGCGCATAAGTGAAGTGGCCGGAGCTCAGGCTTTGGCATTTGACCGCGAACAACGCAGGAAGGGCATGGTGTGGGCGGCCGAAACTGCACTGGCAGAAATGGAAAGCGATCCCCGCACGCTGTTAGCGCTGAATGCCTATACCAAGGGTGTGAACGCCTATATCCATTCCCTAAGCTTCAAGGATTATCCTTTGGAGTATAAGCTTATGGGTTTTGCACCCGAGCCCTGGACCAACCTGAAATGTGCCTTACTGCTTAAGTACATGGCGGATGACCTTACCGGTAAGGTGGATGACATTGCCCTGAGCTATCTCAGAACCGCGCTCACCGCAACAGAAATGGCCATATTGTTTCCTGAAGCAATAGAGAACAGCGAACCTGTAATTCCGATTACGGCTACTTATGAAAGGTCATCAATGCCTGTCCCCCCTGTACCACCAGGCGAGCTTTGGGCCAAATTCCCCAACCTTCCAGGCCCAAAAACCACAGCCCGGCTAACCACCAAAGCAGCAAGCGGCTTGGGCTCCAATAATTGGGTTATCGGACCGGAACGAACCGCAGACGGTAGTACCCTACTCTGTAACGACCCTCATTTGGGCCTCAACCTGCCAGCCATCTGGTACGAGCTGCAACTTCAGGCCCCGGGCATTAATTGCTACGGGGTGTCCATTCCCGGGGCGCCAGGCATTGTGATCGGCTTTAATGACAGCATCAGTTGGGGATTCACCAATAATTACCGCGACGTAAAAGATTACTATGAAATAGTGAGCGCTGCAGACAGCCTGGGCTATCTGCTAGATGGCGAACAACTCCCCTTTCATTACCGCTTTGAAACCATTGGGATCAAGGGAGCTACAGCTTTTACCGACACGGTAAAATACACCGTTCACGGTCCGTTGATATATGACCAGCGTTTCCCTGAGCCTACAGGCAGCGGAAAATGCCTGGCCATGACCTGGATGGCGCATAAAAGCAGCAATGAACTACTTGCCTTGTACCTGATCAACAGAGCTACCGACTATACGACCTTTGTAACCGGTATTCAACGATTCACCTGCCCCGCCCAGAATTTCGCGTATGCGGACCGATCAGGCAATATTGCCATGTGGGGCCAGGGACGTTTTATTAATAAATGGAAAGAACAAGGCCGGTACGTGATGCGAGGCGACATTTCGGCAACTTTATGGGGCGACACCATTCCTATGCAGGAAAACCCCAAAATACATAATCCCAGGGAGCACTACCTGGCAAGCGCCAACCAGCAAGTAACAGGAGCTGACTATCCCTATTGGTACAATGGCGATTTTACGGAATTCAGGAGTTGGGCCATTCATCATTTCCTTAAAAATGACAGCTTGCCGCAAACCGTTCAGACAATGATGGCTTTGCAAAATAACAATTATTCCGTTTTGGCCGCACACCTGGCACCCCTGCTGGACACGCTGCAAATAACCGCAGCCAGCGGTAAACAATATCAAAATATATTCGGCAACTGGAATTATTTTTATGAGGCTGACGCACAGGAACCCTTGCTTTTTCAACTATTCTGGAGCACGTTAAAACAGGCCATGTGGCAACCAAAACTGGGGCAAATACCGGGAGGCTTACTGCCTGCTGATGAAATAAGTATGCAATTGCTTGTGGACAAAGATGAAGCGCGTTTCGCACAACTTACAGGGCAGAACAAAATGGCCCTGTTGCAAAAGTCCTTAAAAATAGCGGTAGACAGTTTGGAAGCGATGAGCCAAGATGGCACTACCAACCTACAATGGTATCAGTACAAAAACACTTCCCTGACTCATCTGGCCAGGTTACCGGCATTTAGCTATGATCATCTGGAAACCGGCGGCTGGGGTAATACCATAAATGCCATGAAAGGCACGCATGGGCCCAGTTGGCGTATGATTGTGGATATGAACAAGGAAAGGTTACGCGCTTTTGTGGTGTATCCCGGGGGGCAAAGTGGTAATCCGGGCAGCCGCTATTACAATAATTTTTCAGAACACTGGGTAAAAGGTAAGTATTATGCAGTTCATTTCTATCCGGTGAAAACTTCAGCGAAGTAATGATACCTATCGGAACCTCTTATTCATTCATTAAACATTTGCTTGCATGCGTGAAGGTCAATTTATAAAACGGAATAAAGCCCGCTGGGACCAATATCAGGAAGCTACTGAAAACCCTGACGAACTCGCTAAAAGATTTACCTACCTGGTGGATGATCTGGGCTATGCGAAAACCCATTATCCGTTCAGTAAGGTAATACAGTACATCAACGGGATGGCGGCCGGCATTTATTTATCCATTTACAAGAATAAAAAAGAAAAATCACACCGTTTCTTTACCTTTTTCCAAACGGAATTACCTTTAATCTTATACAAGCAAAGGCGTATACTGTTGTTCTCTTTCCTGTTTTTTATGGCCTTTATCGCCATCGGGGTATTTTCTGCATGGAAGGATCCGAGTTTCGTAAGGAGCGTATTGGGAGATGGATATGTAGATATGACCGAACAAAATATTGCCACCGGAGATCCGTTTGGCGTATACAAGCAGGAAAACGAATTCATTATGTTTGTTCAGATTGCCTGGAACAATATACGGGTCGCACTCATGTGTTTCGCAATGGGCATTTTTTGCTCCGTAGGCACCTTATGGATGCTCTTTCGCAACGGGTTAATGGTGGGTGTATTTGAGCAAATGTTCTTTGCCCATGATGTAGGCCTGCAGTCGATTCTAGTAGTGTTTGTTCATGGCACATTGGAACTCTCCTCAATTGTGATCGCAGGTGCAGCAGGCATGATGATGGGCAATGCCCTGCTTTTTCCCAAAACACATAGCCGCCTTACCTCCCTGAAACACGGCGCTAAAGACGGGATTAAGGTATTGATTTCGCTGGTTCCCATATTTATCGTAGCAGCTTTTTTTGAAGGTTATCTCACCCGGCATACCGGAATGCCACTTTTCTTAAGTGTGCTGATTCTTTCCCTATCTTTGTTGTTTATCCTTTGGTACTTTGTATGGTACCCCCGAAAAGTACAACAACAGCAACGCGTACAAAACAGAAACACAAAACCCGCCATATCCTATCTCTAATCTTTACCCAACTAAAAGCTACTCCTTAATGAGCAGGCAATACCCTTCTTTACCTTATAAGGTTCACTACCAGCAGATATTATTTCAGGATTTACAAATTGCTTATGTCGACGAGGGTAAAGGGGATAAAGTCCTGCTGTTCATTCACGGCTTGGGCCATTCTATGCTAGACTGGCAGAAAAACCTGGGCTACCTCCGGCAACATTACCGCTGCATCGCGGTAGATTTACCTGGAAACGGGCTTTCCGCTACCGGAGACTATCCCTACAGCCTGCATTTTTTTGCCGCAGGTATTGCCGATTTCATTCGAAAAATGGGTTTAACCAATGTGTACCTTGTGGGCCATTCTATGGGTGGCCAGATCAGTATGACACTGGCTCTTCAACATCCGACACTGATTTCAGGGCTCATATTATGCGCGCCTGCAGGTTTTGAGGTCTTTACCGAATGGGAAAAAAGCTTATATCGGAACACAATGTATTTCGTGGATATGGTGAGCAATGAAGAAAACAGCCTGCGAAAAGGTTTGCAAAATAGTTTTTACATCCTACCGGATAGCGCTTCCGGCCTGGCCCAGCAATTGGTAGAAACAATGAAACTTCAGGATAGCACCCATTATCGCAAAATGTTGGAAAAATGCATCTCAGCTATGCTGGACGAGCCCGTATACGAACAGCTTGCAGATATTGCTCATCCTGTGCTGGTGATTTTTGGTGAAAGGGATAACCTGATCCCCAATAAATTTATCCATCCCACGAGTACCCGAAAACTGGCAGAAACCGCTACTGGCAGGTTTCCCAATGCTGTATTGCATACGATAGGACAATGCGGACATTTTGTACAATGGGAAAAAGCCGGGAAAGTAAATAACCTCATTCGTCATTTTTTAGGCTAAATTTGGCTGCTATAACCTACCCTTTACTTATCATTTTTATCAAATGAAGAAGACTATATTATTTCTTTTGCCGCTTGCACTGCTCGCCTGTACATCAGGGACTACAGAAACAACGAAAAAAGTAGTAACTGTCCGGGTGCCCGATATCAATACCGCATTTGAAGCATTTACCGATAGTTTTATCAACCACTTATGGCTATACCAACCCGAGTGGGCCACACAGGTAGGCTACCACAAAAATGACAACCTCCTGATCCTCCCCAACGACAGTAGCCGGCAGGCCTATCTGGCATTTGCACAAAGGGAATTGGCCACTATAGAGCAATTTCACCCGGATTCGCTTACTGCTTCCCAGCGTATAGATCAGGACCTGGTCCGTAACGAGCTGGAAAAGACCATATGGTCGCTCACGCAGCTAAAACAATATGAATGGGATCCCTCTTTATACAACCCTACGGGCCTGATCGCTTTTATGCTGTCGGAAAATTATGCCCCAATTAGTGAACGCCTCAGCGATATCTACGAACGTCTCCTCCGGTTCCCGGATTACTACCTGGCGGCAGCGGCTTCGCTGCGCAACCCTGTACCGGAACTCAAAACACTTGCTATACAACAATTAAAAGGCGGCATAGGGATTTTGGAAAAAGAACTCAAAGAAGCCATACAGACGTCGGGCCTCCCTGATTCGACCATGCAATTATATGCAACAGCAAACCAAAAAGCGATTGCCTCGGTAAACAAATTTGTACAAGTGTTACAAACTAAAAAGTATGCAGCCGCACGAAGCTTCCGCCTGGGTAAAGACCTGTACGAACAGAAATTCAATTACGATATCCAAGCCGCTTTAAGTGCAGCCCAGCTCTACGAGAATGCTGTAAATAGAAAACACTACCTGCACAGCGAGATGGCGAAAATAAGTTATGCCCTCTGGCCAAAATATTTTGGTGGGCAAAAACCGCCGACAGATACCCTGAGCTTGATTGGCAAAGTCATTGATACGCTTTCTGCTTTTCATGTGCAACCTACTGACTTCCAAGACGCTATTGAGGAACAATTGCCGCAATTAACGCAATTCATAAAGGACAAGGACCTGCTTTACCTTGATGAAAGCAAACCGCTGGTCGTTCGTAAAGAGCCGGCATACATGGCCGGTGTCGCCGGTGCCTCCATCAGTGCACCCGGGCCATACGACCAAGGTGGCAATACGTACTATAACGTGGGCAGCCTGGAGGGATGGAGCAAAGAGAAAGCGGAAAGTTACCTAAGGGAATACAATGACTACATCCTGCAAATCCTGAATATACACGAAGCCATACCGGGTCATTATACCCAACTGGTTTATGCCAACAGGTCGCCCAGTCTGGTAAAAAGTATATTTGCCAACGGTGCCATGATAGAAGGCTGGGCTGTATATACCGAATTAATGATGCTGGAAAATGGCTATGGCAAAAATGCTCCGGAAATGTGGTTGATGTGGTACAAATGGCACTTGCGCACTGTATGCAATACGATCCTGGATTACGATGTGCATGTAAATAACATGACGAAGACAGAAGCCCTACACCTCTTGATCAAAGAGGCATTCCAACAGCGCGCCGAGGCTATGGGTAAATGGAACAGGGTTAATGTGTCGAGTGTACAGCTTACCAGCTATTATGCCGGCTATCAGGAAATATATGACCTAAGGGAAAAATTAAAGCAGACCGAAGGTAAGGCATTCAACCTCAGACTTTTTCATGAAAAATTCCTGAGCTATGGGAATGCACCCGTAAAACACATAGCCGAGCTTATGCTGGGAAAAAGCAGACAGCAATAGATTGCATTGTGTTCAAAAGAATTCCTGTTACCTCCAGCCACCTCCTAAAGCCCTGTAAAGATTGACGATGGACTGCAATTGTTGCAACTTGTCATTCACGTCACCCAGCTGTGCTTGCAGGAGACTTTGGCGTGCCGTAATAATCTCGTTATAATTTGCAAAACCATGCTGGAGCAGTTCCTGTGTATAGGAGACAGAATATTCCAAAGCCTCGATTTGGCGTTTTCTTATCTGCTTTTTTTCCAGTATCATGGTATGTAAGGATAAGGCATTAGACACTTCGCGCCCGGCATTCAACAGGGCATTCTGAAAGCCGTAATAGGCTTCTTCCTGCTGCGCCTTGGCTACCTCCAACCTTGTTTTATTCAGTCGCCTGTTAAAAACAGGTTGCAACACCCCTGCACCCAGGCTGGCTACTATTGAAGCAGGTTTGAAAAGGTCTTCGAAGGACAGGCTGTTCAGTCCGGCCGAACCCGTAATGGATAAGGTGGGATAAAAATAAGCTCTCGCCGCATTTGTCATCTCAAAATAATATCGAAAATTTTGCTCCGCCTGCTGCACATCGGGCCGGTTGGCCAGCAACTGAACGGGCACCCCGGTATGCAAATAAGTTAGGGGCTGCTGCAATTCCAGTTGGCTTCTCGGCACATTGGCCGGCTCCCGACCCACCAAAATACTTAACGCATTTTCCGTTTCCAAAATAGCCTGTTTTAAATCCGGTATCGTTACTTCTGCCGCGTAGCGTTGTGCTTCGCTTTGTACCACCGCCGCCTCTGTTACTACAGCAGCCTCTTTTAATGCACGCATGGTAATGACGGTACTGTCCCAGTTGTTTACCGTCTCCATCGTAATGAGTAATTGCTGGTCTAAGGCAAGGAGGGTATAGTAATAGTTGGCTATTTGGGCTACGAGATCTGTTTGTACAGCCCGGGCACCGGCTTCCGTCTGTAACAAAGCCGCCAGCCCAGCTCGCTTGGCACTGCGCAACTTTCCCCATATATCTGCTTCCCACGCGGTTGATACACCCAACTGGTATTGGGTAGCACTGGTCCTGATACCAAAGCCTTGCGCTTCGGAAAGTTTGGCAATGCTCACCCCCGCGTTGGCATCCAGAGATGGAAACAGCGCAGCCTTGCTTTGTTGGTAATATGCCTGTGCCTGGCGTATTCGGG
>JBEBUO010000032.1:0-15801 GCA_040393285.1 Taibaiella helva
GTAAAGGCTTTTATTCGGGGAGAAGAAAATGCGTTCAATTGAGATAATTTTTGCAAGGATAAGAATGCTTTCTTTAATCTTGTGATAAATTTTCGTAAAGCTCAAACAGGGGTAGCATATTTTCGCTCCAGGTTTTATCGTAAGGAATGACTTTTTTGTACCTGCCCGATTTAAAGTTTGTTGTCAGTTCTTTAGAAGGCTTAGCTTCGCCATGAACAATGACATCGGCATATTTACAGGCACCAAAAGTTAACGCATCATTGTCGCTTTTAGTATAAGGTTCCGTCTCTTTATCCTTTACGGCTACGCTATTGCTTAATTTTTTAAGAAAGTCATCGCCCAGGGATTCTGTGAATTGTGCTTTTTGTGCGGTATATACTACTTTTGAATGGGTAAATACAGGTTCCTTCTTGTACGCTGTTTTCAGGAATAAGGGAATCAAAGAGGTCATCCAGCCATGGCAGTGGATCACATCAGGAGGCCAACCGAATTTTTTTACGATTTCAAGGGCACTTTTGCAGAAAAAAATCAGGCGTTCCGGGTTGTCCTCGAAAAACACATCCTGATCATTCCTGAAATTAAATTTGCGTTTGAAGAAATCCTCGTTATCCATGAAATACACCTGTAATCGTGCATTGGGCAGTGAGGCCACTTTGATCAGCAAAGGGTGGTCTTCCTTGTCTACACTGATATTAATACCTGAAAGGCGTACCACCTCGTGTAAACGATGCCTGCGTTCATTTATCGTGCCGAAACGAGGCATAATAACCCTTATTTCCATCCCGGAATCAAATGTTTTAACCGATAAACTATTCAAGATGGACGCAAACTCGGTAATTTCAAGGTAGGGAGAAAGCTCATTAGTGATGATCAAAATGCGCTTCTTGCTTTGTATTGACATGAACAAAATGTATTGTTACCAAATGTTTTTCCAATTTCCGGCTGAAAAAAAACCACCGGAAATTGTATTTTGTTTACTTTGCGGCTTCAATCCAAAAAATAAAAATTATTATACAAAACGTATAACAAAATCCACAATTTAGTGTAGGTTTGGCGGCAAAGGTACGAAAAATATTGCGATTAAGCAGGCAAACTTACCGGCCTCTGTTTTCCCGAACGTGAATATAAATAGCATTAAAATCATTATATGCTCCTTTTTAAGAAAATAGCCGATCTGAGTCATCACCTTTCTAATATAGGTCAAGAGGGTAGTACCATAGGTTTTGTACCCACTATGGGTGCACTGCACCAGGGGCACCTCTCTTTAATCGACGCTGCACGTGCGCATCATGGGCTGGTGGTATGTTCCATATTTGTAAACCCGGCTCAGTTTAATGATGCCACAGACCTGGAAAAATATCCACGGCCTGTAGAGCAGGACATCGCCCTTTTAACCCAAGCGGGATGTGATGTATTGTTCCTGCCAGACGTAGACGAGGTGTACCCGCCGGGCGGCTTACCACAAGCTCCTGCATACGAGCTGGGCTACCTGGAAACGGTGCTTGAAGGCAGCTCACGCCCCGGTCATTTTATGGGCGTGGCCAAGGTGGTACATCGTTTGCTGGATATTGTGCGGCCACATACATTGTACCTGGGGCAGAAAGATTACCAGCAGTGTATGGTGATCCGGACACTCATAGAGCAAACAAAAATGGGGGTAGAGATACAGGTGATGCCTACCCTAAGGGAACCCGACGGCCTGGCTATGAGCTCCAGAAATACCAGGCTTACGGAAACACAAAGAGCCGTGGCAGGTGTCATTTATCAATGCCTGGTATCTATCCAGGCCAAAAAGGAGCAGCAGCCTTTTCCCATCATACAAAAGGAGTGTGTGGAGCTTTTAGAGAAAAAGGGCTTCCGGGTGGATTATTTATTACTGGCCGATGCCGTTACCCTGGAGCTGCTTGAGGATTTTGATGCAGCCCGGGAAATGGTGGCGCTTGTAGCGGTATACCTGGGCGAAGTACGGCTTATAGACAACCTTCTTTTATAAATACTTAACAGGTGAAGGAGTAATTTTTAATGGGCTACAGCTATTTTATTTCAAATTTTTAAATTACCTTTGCCAGCCAAAATTTATTTCCTAACGCAAATAATTTCAATTATTATGCCGGTTAAAATCAGAATGCAACGCCACGGGTCTAAGAAACGCCCGTTTTATTTCATCGTAGCTGCCAACAGCACGTCTCCACGCGATGGTAAGTTTATCGAAAAACTGGGTACTTACAATCCGTTAACCACTCCTGCCACTATTCGTATCAATAACGATCGTGCATTGGACTGGCTGCAAAAAGGCGCTCAGCCTACTAACACCGTACGCCGTATCCTTTCTTTCAAGGGTGTATTGTACATGAAACACCTGATGCGTGGTGTGTCTTTAGGCTTGTTTGATGAAAATGCTGCAAAAGAAAAATTCGAAAAATGGAATGCCGAGCATGCGCAATTAGTAGCTAACCGCGAAGAAGCGCACCGCAAAAGCAAACAAGAAAAGCGTCAAAGCATCAACCAGGAATCTGTACGTAGGGTGGAAGAAAAGCAAGCGGCTAAAGCTGCTGCTGCCCAACCTGCTGAAGAGCCTGCTGCCGGCGAATCAGATGTGGAAGCTCCTGTTACAGAAGCAGCGGCTCCGGAAGCACCTGATGCCAGCGAGAACAATGATGCAGCTGCAGAATAAGTCAATTATATAAGACCGAAACCACAGCAAAACAGGGCTGTCCAGAAAATGGGCAGCCCTGTTTGTTTTCATATCCGTCTTGTGTCTTCCACTAGGATTAATCAAGATCTTTTTAACTAGGTCAAGGCTCGTTAAAAACGCCTTCTACTAGTATACTGTCCTCAGCGGGCGCATTTTCGTTTAGAAACCACGTGGGAGACAAGGTGTAGCGCGCCTGGGCGTCACTATCTGCGTATAATGTATCCATCGCTCGCTGAGGATGAAAATATTTTTGGTTGTTGTAAACAAAGCTGACAAAACAATAATTCGTTATTCCCGTACTCACACCCCAATAGTTCAGGAAATAGTATCCTGATGTGGGAAAATAATCAACAGGAAAAATAATTAAAAAACTATTGTTGTCGTCATTGGATTGTAACACCGATCTGCAGTCATTTTGGTTGGAATCACAATCCACGCTTGCGGTTACCTGCTTGGTGCTAAAGGTTTCGGTGCCGTTAACCGTCCAGGTGGAATATTTCCGGTTGTTACTTTTATCGCAACCGGTCAGCAGGACTATTAGCACAGAGCAAAGAATAAGCGGTTTCATTGACTTTAATCGTTGTGGTAAAACTATTCGGCAGCGCGCCATTGGTCCGGAGCAGTGCGCCAGGCAGCCAATTGTTCTTTATCTGTTGCAGCTACCAGCGATTTGCTTAAAGCATATTCCATTAAAGCCGGGTAGTCGCTCAGTGTAATCAGCTTAACCCCGGCTTTTTCAAAAGCTTCATCCGCCTGAGGAAATCCATAAGTAAACAAGGCGCACATGCCGATCACTTCAGCACCGGCATCGCGCAGGGCCTGTACGGCTTCCAGGCTACTCTTGCCGGTAGATACCAGGTCTTCTATAACCACTACTTTCTGACCGCTGGTTAATACACCTTCAATCTGATTGCCCAGGCCATGGCCTTTTGGTTTGCTGCGTACATAAATCAGCGGAAGCTTTAACAGGTCGGCAGCCAGGGTAGCGTGGGGGATGCCTGCAGTGGCCACACCGGCCAGGGCTTCGGCTTCCGGAAAGGACTCCATGATGGTATTGGCCAGTTCACTTTTTACATAATCCCGTACATGAGGGAAACTCAGCAGTTTGCGGTTGTCGCAATATACCGGCGATTGCCATCCCGATGCCCAGGTAAAAGGCGTTTGTACATTGATTTTAAGGGCCTGGATCTGTATTAGTTTTTCGGCTAAAGTGGTTGCAGTATTCATGTAGCCGCAAACCTAAGGCAATTATGGCGGAAATGTAAACTGCCATCAATTATTTTTTTCCTTATCCTCATTTCCTAACTTCGCCTGGTAGATGTAGTCATTTCACTTAGAATAAACCCGTGGGACATGTTTTTTGAACGTAAGATATATATCAATAATAAGCCGCTTATCCTGACCAATTCGGCAGAACACCATGTGATGCAGCATGCCCGAGCTGCCGGTTACCTTTTCCTGAAAGGTGCTTTTCCTCGTAACTTCAGGATTGCCCAAAAGCATCTGAATAAAGTGACTTCGCTGGGTGTGCTGATCGAAGATATTTCAACTACGGCATTGGAAACGGGACTGAGGCATGCTTTTCAGCAGGTAGAAGCCGCTGGTGGTGTGGTCAGTAATCCTGCTGGTGGTGTGCTGATGATTTACCGGAGGGGGAAATGGGACCTGCCTAAAGGCAAAAAAGATGATGATGAACCCATTGAAGACTGTGCGGTAAGGGAAGTAAAAGAAGAGACCGGCCTGCCGGATGGGGTACATTTAGGAGAAAAAATATGCAAGACCTTCCATGTGTATGCACATGGAGCTGAGGATGTATTGAAGACTACCCATTGGTATCATATGAAGGTAGATCAGCCTTATCCTCTTTTCCCACAAAAGGAAGAAAACATATTGGAGGCCAAATGGATTGAAGAACGCGAGTTGGAGCGCTATCTGCATCATTCCTACCAGGCAGTAAGAGAAGTGCTGGAAGAGTCTGGAAAAAAATGGGCAAAATAAAGTATCGCAGTTTTTATATCCTACTTACAGTTAAATCTTCACAGAGCTGGGAATAAACCGGCTTACATCACCGCCATTCCGGATTACATCCCGGACGAGGGTAGAGGATATGGTAGCGTACTCAGGGGTACAGGGCATAAATACACTTTCTACGCCGGGTTCCAGTATGCGGTTCATGTCAGCTATGGCTTTTTCGTATTCAAAATCACTGACATACCGTACACCCCGAAGAATATACCGGGCACCTATTTCCCGGCAGCAGTTTACCGTGAGTCCCTCGTAAGCGAGTACCTCAATCCTGGGTTCACCGGCAAACGCTTCTTTGATCCATTGCATTCTTTTTTCGGTGTCAAACATAGGTTGCTTGCTGGAGTTGGTGCCTATGCCCACAACCAGTTTGTCAAATAAATGTATGGATCGTTGAATAATATCGATGTGGCCATTTGTGATCGGGTCAAAAGAACCGGGAAAAAGACAGATGCGCATGAAGTGGTTGCTTTAGCGGGTAAGGAACAAGAAAAGGTCCGTTTATTTGAAACGCAAGGTAATAATTCATCCGCATTTTTTACCTTCACCCACGCAATAAAAATCAAAACTGAATTATGTCAACCCAGATAAAATGTCCCGGTTGCGGCCATGAATTTCCCCTGGAAGCAGCATTGAATGACGAGCTGAAAGAGAATATAGAACGGGAAAAAAATGCCTTGCGCCGGCAAATGCATGATTATAAGCAAAAGAAGGAAGCAGAAATCGTCAGGAAGGAAGAGGAGTTTAAACAGCTTGCCCAACAGCAGCAGCAAGCGCTGCGCGAGGAGATGAATAAAGCAGTGCAGCAACAGCAGGAAGAGGCTGAAGCCAGGATACGTAAACAGATGAATGCCGATTTTGAACACCAGCTTAGACTGGTGCAGGATAGCCTGGCCGAGCAGGAGGCCAAGCTGAAGCTCTCGCGACAAAAAGAACTGGAATACCTACAAAAGGAAAAGGCGCTAAAAAACAGGGAAGAAGAGCTGGAATTGCAGTTGCAACGGCAATTGATGAGTGAAAGGGAAAAAATGAAAGAGCAGCTGCAACAAGAGCAACAGGGTAAATTACAACTTAAAGAACAGGAGTTTTTGCTGAAACAAAAAGAATTGGAGAAGCAGATAGATGATCAGAAAAAGCTGGTGGATGAAATGAAGCGGAAGGCAGAGCAGGGCAGTATGCAATTGCAGGGAGAGGTTCAGGAACTACTGCTCGAAAACCTGCTGCAAGCTGCTTTTCCATACGATACAATAGCTGAAGTAGGTAAGGGTGTGCGTGGGGCAGATTGTATCCAAACCGTGCGCAATCAATTTGGGAATGAGGCTGGAAAGATCATTTATGAAAGTAAACGCACCAAAGATTTTTCCAATGACTGGATAGAAAAGCTGAAAGGCGATATGCGCCATTTGGGCGCCGATATTGCCGTGATTGTAACCCAGGCCCTGCCTAAAGAGTTAGACCGCTTTGGTGAAAAGGATGGGGTGTACATCTGCAATTTTATGGAAGTGCGGAGCGTGGCTTTGCTCTTACGCCAGGGTCTGCTTAAAGTAGCAGAAGTGAAGAAGAGCGGCGAAAATAAAGGAGATAAGATGGTCATGCTGTATGATTACCTCACCAGTCATGAATTCGTAGATCAGTGGAAGGCCATACAAGAAGGTTTCAGGTCGATGCGCAACAGCATTCAAAAAGAACGGGAAGCGATGGAGCGCCTGTGGAAGGCGCGGGAAAAACAACTGGAGAAGGTGCTGCTTAATGCCAGCCATATTCGCGGCAGCATATCGGGCATAGCAGGTGCCGATACCATTAACCTTAACCTCCTGGAGGAGGGTGATGGTGATGATTTATTGAGTTAGTTGGGTTGCGGCTCAAAGAAGGAAAAAAGGGTAGTGCCGTAATGTTTGGTCTTTATAAAATGAGGGTGTTGCTCGTAGTTGTTTCTGGGCGTATGCTCCAGGATAAAGAGGCCGTCCGGATAGAGCATCTGTTTTTCAAAAATAATATCGGGAAGGGTGTCAATTTCCACAAGCGCATAGGGCGGTCCTGCGAAGATAAAATCGTATTGTTCCCGGCATTGTTCCAGAAATTTAAATACCTCCATTTGTACCAGCTGGCAATTTTTAAAATCAAAAGCTTTAATGTTCGTGTCAATGAAACGAGCCATTTTTTTGTCCCGCTCTATGATGGTGAGTTGCGCTGCTCCTCTGGATGCTAATTCATAACTGATACTACCGGTACCCCCGAAAATGTCCAGGGTCTTTAAGCCTTCAAAATCTACCATGTGGGTCAGGGTATTGAACAGGCCTTCTTTTGCTATATCCGTTGTGGGCCTTGTAAAAGGCATTTTTGCGGGGGGATGTATTCTTCGCCCTTTATGTGTGCCACCTATGATGCGCATATAGAAAGCTGGTTTAGCAGGTCAAACAACAAAGACTCCTGGTCGGCAATATGGCTGTATTTCAAGTAAGCAGGCAGTTCGCGTGTAAGTCCGGTAGGTACAAGGCCCTGATAGCTCACCTGTAATTGTGATAGCTCAATGCCATGTGTTTCTGTAATTTGTACTAATCTGTAAATAATGTCTTCGCAGGTATCGTAGGCAAAAAGTTGAAAATATTTCAAATGTCCCTTGCTGACCCAGGTAATGGATACGGTCTGGTTCAGAAAGCTGAGTAAGAGCTGGTCTTCCTTTTGCTGTAGCACCGAGTGGATGAGCGCAGAGGAAAGAATATCGATCCGGGCTTCGGGGAAGAATCGGTCCAGCTTATATACCAAATGTCCTGGCGCTGCAAAGATAACCCGGGGTAATGTCTTATCAGTTGTGGTACGGTTTTCAAAGATACTGTAGTCCGTTTCGATAAAGTGAAACTGGCGCAGCCAGGAAGTGGCTTTTTCTTTTTCAAATAAATGCGGTGGTATCTGTAGCTGTTGGTCGGTGCTAATCCAAACGTCGGTTATGGGTTGGGGGCCTGCCACCATGGGTTCATTTTCGAATATCTGGGTGATACGTTCCGTATTCCAGTTATTGCTCCATAAAAATACCTTTCCCGTTATCGCCCTGTCCTGGTCGTCATATCCACCAAGGCAAAGTCCCTGTGGCCATATGAGGATGCGCACCCGGACAATGAGGGATAAATGATTTTCATCTTGGGCAAAGTACCATTCTGGTTCGGGTAGCTCGTGCTTCATAGGGGAAAAATTAATCACCAATCTTCAGAAAAACATCAGAAAAGGTATGATGCGCAAATTTAAAGGAATATTTTTGTCCGCAAATTTTAATCCCCCGGGTAATTCCTATGCAATTTAAGGTGACTTACAGTGAAGTGATCAGGTTATCTGCACCCATAGCCTTCTCCTTATTGCTGCCACAGGTCAGTTTTATGGCCAATGCAGTTTTCCTCGGAAGGGTGGGTAATGAGGAGCTGGTCATTAACGGTATTTGCAGCATTTTTTATTTGTTGCTCACGTATATCGGTTTTGGTTTGAGCAACGGCATTCTGGTCTTGCTATCCCGCAGGGCGGGACAGCAGGATGAGGCGGGCATGGCAGCCATTTTTGGCAACGGCTTGTTTTTGTGTCTGCTTGGTGCCATCGTGCTGATGCTGCTGGCCTTTGGTGGCGCACCTTTTTTATTCGGATTTAGCCTGCATGACAGTAACATATTCGAGGGCACCATTGAATTTTTATACCTCCGGATCTGGGGCTTGCCTTTTTTAATGTTGAGCCAGTTGATGAACGTTTTTTTTATCGCCATCAACCGTTCCCGTATGCTGATATATGGTGCGCTGGTGGCCAATATACTCAATGTAGGCCTGGATTACCTCCTGATATTCGGCAAGGGAGGTTTCCCAAAACTTGGCCTGGACGGTGCTGCTATTGCTTCTATCTGTTCTGAAGCGGGCTACCTGTTGGTCATGTTAGGGCTGTTTTGGCGGTGGGTGAAGCAGCATCATTTTCCTGTATTCCGTAATTTCAAACCGGATACACAAATTATGTGGCGTACATTGGTGCTTTCCGGCCCCCTTATGCTCCAGTATATATTTAGTATTGGCGGCTGGCAGCTATTTTATATCTATATTGAACATATGGGGGTGGCGCCCCTGGCCGCTTCTCATATTCTGCGCAGTGTGCTGGGTATTGTTGGCATTGGTACCTGGGCCCTGGCTTCAGCTTGTAATACGATGGTCAGTAACCTTATCGGGCAAGGCAAACAGCATGAAGTATTTCCTCTGGTGCGTAAATTCATTACCCTAAGCCTGGGCTATACATTTATATTGGCCACTATTTTGGCATGCTTTCCAGAAACGTTTTTGTACCTGTATACCAACGATCCGGAGGTGGTGTTTACCGGGCTTAAGAGCCTGAATATATTGTCCTTTTCCATATTGATTATGTCGGTGGCCACGATCTGCTTTAACGCTGTTATCGGCACGGGTAGAACGCGTGCCAACCTGGTTATTGAGATTTTTTGTGTCTTGGTCTATGTGGCCTATGTCACAGTGGTAGTAGAATATTGGCACAAACCCTTGCATTGGGCCTGGGCCTCAGAGTTTGTCTACTGGGGATGTTTGCTGCTGACTGCCGGCGGGTATTTGCTGTTCACCAAAGGAAAAGCCAGGTTATTATAAAAATTTTTCTTTATTTTATACTTTCTTTCGCCAGGGAGTACTTATGTGCAGCCGTACTGAAGACGAATAATCAGCATGCTTATGAAAAACAGTATACTGCTTACCACCGTTTTATGCCCGATAATAATGCAGGCGCAGGTGCCGCCGGCTTATTACTCAGGTACCGATGGCCTTAGCGGTTTTGCTTTAAAGACCCGTCTGCACAACATCATCAGCCATAATACGATCAGCTGGCACTATGGTGACCTGCCTGCATTTTACCAGTTGACCGACAGAGATCTCTATTATGAAGCTGACAGCAGCTTGCTGGATATCTACGCTGAAAACCCGCTGGGTGCTGATCCCTACAATTATAGCTACGATGATCCATCGCAGTTGATTTCGGGTGCGACAGCCGAGGGGGTAGGCTGGAACAGGGAGCACTTGTTTTCCCAAAGTTTCTTTTACAGTAATTATCCTATGTATTCGGATTTGCATTTTATTGTACCCACCGATGCCCGGGTGAACCAACGGCGTAGTAATTTGCCGTTCGGACAGGTAGATGCCCCCACTTTTGTTTCCCAGAACGGCAGTAAGGTTGGGCCTAACAGTACGCCTGGCTATACACTCTCTGTGTTTGAGCCTATTGATGAATTTAAGGGAGATGTGGCACGTATATTATTTTATGTGGCGGTGCGCTACGAAACATTACTACCATTGTTTCAAACCGGTAATACGCGCAATCCTTTTGAAGCACGGGAAGAAGTAGCACTACGCGCCTGGTTACTTCCTTTGCTTAAACAATGGCATGAGGAAGATCCTGTATCACAGAAGGAGACGGATAGGAACCAGCAGATATTTCAGCTACAGGGTAACCGCAATCCATTTATTGATCACCCCGAATGGGTAGACATGATCTGGCATGGAGCGACAGGAGCTAACCAGGTGCCCGATCCGCCAATATACCTGAACGCTACTGCAACGGGCGCCCATTTTGTAAGTGTGGCCTGGTTTTCAGAGTCTGACAATGTTCCTATGGGCTTTGAACTGTACCGCGACGATACTCTGGTAGCACTGTGCAAGCAGCCCACTTATACATTTACCGGGCTGTCCCCAAATACCAGCTATCAGTTTTCGGTAAAAGCCTATGATCAATATTACAATCAGAGCCCTGAAAGCCTGCCCCTTACGATAACTACAGCGGCGGCAGATACCTTTGCAAGGGATCTTATGTTTGTCAGGTATATTGAAGGCAGTGATTACAATAAGGCTTTGGAAATTCTTAACCGCACGGGCCATACGGTAGATCTTCGGCATTACTACCTACGTATCCGGCAGTACAATGAAGATGCCGATGTGTTGTACTGGGGCAGTAATCAGTATCAAATGGAAGGCTTGCTGCAGCATGGTCGGTCAGTCGTATTGGTGCATCCGGAAAGTAACCTTTCTTGCTTGTCTTCCGACAGTGCCGACTTTGTGAGCGCTGGCATGCCGATGACTTTTGAGGGCTGGCAGGCTATCGACCTGAGGAAAGACTCTTTTACTGTGGATCGTATCGGAAACCCCTATGAGCAGGTTTCTTTTGCTGCGGATATAAGCCTCTATCGAAAGGAGGATATCCTGCAACCCAGTTTATCCTTTGACACTACAGAATGGACGGTATTTCCGGTTGACTACTGTGTAGGTTTAGGTCAGGGAACAGGGACGTCAGTACAGGAACGATTGCGTGTACCTCAGGCAGTACTGGTGTATCCAAACCCTGTTCATGGGCGTAGGGTATACCTGCAAGGAAAGGACCTGGCTGGTGTCAACTATGCTTATCTCTCTACGCTCCAGGGCAAGGTAATAGACCAATGGGAGCATCCGTTCTTGCACCGGAATTATTTGGAACTAACTCAAAATATTATCTTACCCGGTTTGTATTTTTTGCACATAGAAGGGCAGGTCTTTAAGTTGGTGTTGCGGTGAGCGCATATAGGGTGCCTGAAAAAGATTGTTTTTTAATAGGTGCTACCATCCGGCTTGCGGTAATATGCTTTAGCAAGCATAAGATTAATCTAATAAAAATGCCGGCTGCTGAGTAGCAACCGACATTTTTTTATTTAAAGCATCCTGTAATTATATTTTCATCCTGTAATTATATTTTCCAGGAGTCAATTTCTGCATCCTTGGTACTTTCTTCGACCGACTCGCTTACATAGCTGTTTTCTGTAGCCTCTACAGGTGTTGCTTCAGCAGTCACCGCCTCTGTCTGGCCTTGGTATTCTTCCTGGTCGTCATGATTAAAAGCATCGAAATCAAAATCAGGCATCAGGTCGGTTTTTACGAAATCCACTGTTTCGGTCAGTGCATTAAGAAACTTGTTAAAATCTTCTTTGTAGATAAACATCTTATGGCGGTCATAGCCGTCATCATTAAACCGCTTTTTGCTTTCTGTAATGGTAATGAAGTAATCGCTACTGCGGGTTTCTCTTACATCAAAGAAATAAGTCCTTCGTTTACCGGCTTTAATTCTTTTGCTGAAAATGCTTTCTGTGTTTCTTTTTTCTTCGTAGGGTTTGTTGTTATCGTACGCCACAGTTCAGTGTTTTAATAAGAGTTGACAATTTTTTAGGAATGGCAAAAGTAAAAAACTATATGAGTTCACCAAATTAATTAAGGGAATTTTTTACACAATATCTTAATCATATGAAAATCACGAAAACCCGAAGATTTTCGTGATTTTGCGCTAAACTGCTGATAGTTAAGCTATGGTGATTTCTTTGTCCAGATATACATCTTGTATAGCGTTTAGCAGCGCTACACCTTCCGGCATCGGCTTCTGAAACGCTTTGCGTCCGCTGATTAATCCCATACCACCTGCACGCTTGTTGATCACGGCAGTAGTTACTGCTTCTGAAAGATCGGAAGCACCTTTAGATTCACCGCCGGAGTTGATCAGGCCTGCACGCCCCATGTAGCAATTGGCTACCTGGTAACGGCACAGGTCAATAGGATGATCGGTAGTCAGTTCATCATATACTTTCTTATGCGTCTTGCCGAAGTTAAGCGCAGTGTAGCCACCATTGTTGGTAGGAAGCTTTTGTTTGATGATATCGGCCTGGATCGTCACGCCTAAATGGTTGGCCTGTGCAGTCAGGTCTGCAGCAGCATGGTAATCTACGCCATCCTTTTTAAAATTGCTGTTACGCAGGTAGCACCACAATACAGTAGCCATACCTAGTTCGTGTGCATATTCAAAGGCTTTTGCCGTTTCAATGATTTGATGATGGCTTTCATCAGAACCAAAATATATAGTAGCGCCAACAGCTGTAGCCCCCATGTTCCATGCATCCTTAATGGAGCCAAACATGATCTGGTCAAACTTGTTGGGATAAGAGATGAACTCGTTATGATTGATTTTTACGATAAAAGGAATCTTATGGGCATATTTCCGGGAAACAGCACCCAAAACGCCGAAGGTAGAAGCTACCGCATTACATCCACCTTCAATGGCCAGTTTCACAATATTCTCGGGATCAAAGTACAATGGATTAGGCGCAAAAGATGCACCTCCGCTATGTTCAATGCCTTGGTCTACAGGAAGTATAGATACATATCCCGTATTGGCCAGGCGACCGTTGCCCAGTAAGGTCTGAATGCTCCTAAGGGTTTGGTTGCTACGATTGGAACCTGCCCATACATCATCTACATGGTTGGGGCCGGGCAGGTGTAACATAGAAGCGGGAACTGTAGTACACTGATGATTCAATAAAGAGTCGGCATCAGCACCTAATAACTCTATAATCTTGTTTTGCGCCATAATGAATACATACTTTTTAAAGGTGTATCTAATTAAATATTGCCGGCAAAGGTAAACCAAATGCGCATCATTTTTTTAAAAATTTATTTTCGATTCTTCTGTTTCACAAAAAATATATTTACCTTTGCCACCCTTTCACATAAGCCCCGCCTGTAAAGGCTTAGCGGATGTGAGCGGTCCTATAGCTCAGTTGGTTAGAGCACCTGACTCATAATCAGGGGGTCCCTGGTTCAAGCCCAGGTGGGACCACAACACAGGTAAGGGTTTCGGCAGTATTGCTGAAACCTTTTTTCTTTTCCGAACACAATCCCGATACATAATTACTACCGGATCAAATTTAGAGGAGCACCTGCCGCTGTTTGTGGATAGTATTTGGCCTGAGGCATGATACGGCATATGGCGCTTTTATACTGATCATTAATTGCTGACCCGTACATCAAGTTTATTTAAAATAAACATTAAGGCCAAGGGGAATAGCCCGCTAAGGAAGTAATCGTAACATATACCTGCGCCCTGGCCCAACTCAGTAACATAAACGGGGTATGCTTCTACCTGATGCTGTTTTACTGCCGGGCTCCTGAAATGAAACCAATGGATAGGAAGGCAATTAAGAGAAAACCTGAATACAACATTTTCGGTTTAGGCATTTAGGGGCCTGTTCGTAAAAAATAAGAGGAAAAATTGATAGGGCTTCCTGGGCATACATACAGCTACTGATGGGGCGATTACAAGGGTTTGCGCACGAGGGATCCCGTTTATTATCAAGTAGATAGAAAAAAATTTTTCATTTGTATAAAATATCCATACCTTTGCGCCCGAATTGACAGGGCAATATCCAAAAATAGTAGTGGAATGAACGGCAGGCGTTGTTTCTGAATGGATTTAAGATTAATTCACATTAAGATAATCTTTGATTAATTAATTAGCACTAATTTTGCCCCGTCAAATAGCAGCAACTTGCTTTTAACTCTTTTATAAATATACACTAAAATGGCTACTCAAAACAGCAAAAATTTTGTAACATCCCTGTTGGATGCACAAAAGCAAATGGTGGACAACCTGGTTGAATCCTCCAAAAAAATGACTAACGGCAACAACCTGATGAGCGATACGCTTGAGAAAGGTACAGAAGCCTATAACAAATGGGTTGAAGATCAAAAGACTGCCTTTAGCGATGTGGCCCAAAAAGCTGAAGATATTGCAGGCACAGCAAAAGAAAAGATCAGCAAAGCTACCGCATACAACCAAGACTGGCTGAATAACCAAGTTAACTGGACCAAGCAAGCCTGGGAGATGAACCAAAACTTCATCAAAAATAATGTACCCAACGCAGAGACATGGAACAATGCCAAACCCGCAGACTGGTTTAATCAAATGACCAATCAGTGGACCAACTTCACCAATAATTATAACAGTTGGATGAACCAGGCTAATCAGGCAAACCAATGGATGGAAATGATGAAGCAATACCAGCCTGCACAGTTTGCCGATACCATGAAGTCAGCAACTGAAAACTGGACTGGTTTGTTTAACCAATATAATGACCTGTTGAAAAACTCTTTTGCCGGATTGCAAAAGAACATGCAGGACGCAACTGCCAAAGATGCTTATACCAACATGATGGATATGGCTTCCGGATTTGGGAAATTCGCTGAAATGTGGGCTCCGTTCTGGAAATCTATCCAGGACAAAACCTTCAATGCTGAACAATTCAAAGCTGCCTTTAACATGGGAAGCTATAAAGAACTGACCGATAAGTTTTTTGGATTTATGCCAGAGCAAGGCCGTCAGTATGTACAGCAAGCTACAGAATGGATGAACAACGGTATGAAATCTGTAACCGATATGGGTAAAGCTAATTTTACTAATGGTCGCGATTTATACAATAGCCTTAATCCGTTCCAGGGCGTGAACATGTTCCAAAACCTCACCAGCGCTTATCAGCAATTTCACAATACCCTCCAAGAGTCAGTAGCACCAATTGCTAAAATGGTAACACCTAACCAGTTTACCAAAGCTACAGAAGAGTGGGCTGCGATTGCCGACCGTATGGCGATCTTCAGCATTAAAAATGCTGAAATGCAATACATGGTGTACCAGCAAAGCAATAAAGTCTTGGATCAGTTGGTGGAAAACATCAGCAACAAGATTGAAAACGGCACCGAAATCAACAGCATTACCGCCCTTTATCAGGAGTGGTTGAACCTGGGTGACAAAGTATATGTCGAGCTGTTTGAAAGCGATGAGTACAGCAAAATAATGGCTGAAGTAAGTGCATTGCAATTGAAACTGCGTAAGGACATCGATCTGCAAACAGAAAAAATGATGGGCGGTTTACCTGTGGCTACGAAATCAGAATTGGATGAACTATACAAGATTATTTACGATCTGAAAAAGGAAGTTCGCCAGCTGGAGAAAATGATGGAAATCGAAGACCAACCCAAAACTGCAGCTGAGCCTAAAGCAACAGCTAAGAAAACAACTACTACTAAGAAGTAGTAAGCGGTTGATGACGCTAATAAATTAAAAAAGCCGGCGATTATATTTGCCGGCTTTTTTGCGTATCACAGAAAGATGGAACAGAATAAAAAAATAAAATAATGATTACCTGGTCTTACCCATAATTACATTGCGTAATTTAAAAGCAAATTGAATATTAAGTAAACCGAATATAATAGAGA
>JBEBUO010000033.1:0-15769 GCA_040393285.1 Taibaiella helva
GCTTTTTTCATTAAGAACACCATCTACGTGTAAATTAATGGATGACGCTGAGCTTCAGGGTTTGCATGCTGCGGCCAGCTATTTCAATCAGAAACTACAGCTCAAACAATGGCTAATTTATACGATATGTTGCAATTTTGCAAACGATTTGTTATTTTTCTAATGATTATACCCTACACCTCTTTGGCAACCGGCCGGAACATGCCCTCCAGCAACCAGAGTACCTGTGCCATATCGCTTACCTGTTCTATAATCAGCATAAAATTTTTGCCTACCTGCTTCAACCGTGCATTGTTGAGCTGTGTTTGTATATGCTGCATGATGTAATGGAAGGTATCGCTTTCGAAATACGGGGCATCCGGATTACCTACAAAATAGAGGCGTAGCTGCCGGTTTTTAAGGATCAGCTTTTCAAATCCCAATTCCTTAGCCAGCTTGCGGCAACGTAATGTAATAAACAAGTCCTTGACCTCGACAGGTACCGGCCCGAAGCGGTCCTGAAGGTCGGCTTCGAACTGTTGGCGTTCCTCCTCCGTTTCCATATCATCCAGCCGGGTGTACAGCGATAAACGTTCGGTGATGTTTTCTACATAGGTCTCGGGGATCAGTATTTCCAGGTCGGTATCTATGGTACAATCGGTCACATAGTCTTTCTTACGCTCCAGCTCCTCCGAAAACACTTCTTTGAAATCGCTGCTCTTCAGCTCATGCATGGCCTCCGCCAATATCTTCTGATACATTTCAAAACCGATCTCGGCAATAAAACCACTCTGCTCACCCCCCAGGATATTGCCCGCTCCCCGGATATCAAGGTCACGCATGGCAATCTGAAAACCACTGCCCAGCTCGTTGAACTGTTCCAGGGTTTGCAGGCGCTTGCGGCTGTCGTTAGGCAGGGTAATGAGGGAAGGGGCAATGAGGTAACAAAAGGCCTTTTTGTTGCTGCGGCCCACCCGGCCACGTAGCTGGTGCAGGTCGCTCAGACCAAACTGGTGCGCATTATTGATGATGATGGTATTGGCATTGGAAATATCTACCCCGCTTTCTACAATATTGGTACAGCAGAGTACATCGTATTTATAGGCAATAAAGTCGAACAGGGCTTTTTCCAACTGGTGGCCTTCCATTTGCCCATGGGCCATGCCTATTTCCAGGTCGGGGCAAAGTTCCTTTATTTTTTCCACCATGGCCGGCAGGCTTTGCACGCGGTTATGGATAAAATATACCTGTCCGCCGCGCTCGCTTTCATAATAAATGGCATCCCGTATAGTGGCCTCATCAAAGCCCATGAGTTCGGTATGCACCGGTTGCCGGTTGGGTGGCGGGGTATTGATGATGCTCAGGTCGCGCGCACTCATTAAAGAGAACTGCAGGGTGCGCGGAATAGGGGTAGCCGTGAGGGTAAGGGTATCGACACTGGCCCTGCGCTGCCGCAATTTTTCCTTGGCGGCCACGCCAAACTTCTGCTCCTCATCAATGACCAGCAAACCCAGGTCCTTAAACTTTACATCCTTGCCCAGTAAGGCATGTGTACCGATAATGATATCTATTTTGCCGTCTTCGAGGCGTTTCAATGTTTCCTTCTTTTCCCTGGCCGATTTAAACCGGTTGATGTAATCCACATTACAAGGAAAATCCTTTAAGCGCTCCTGAAAAGTTTGGTAATGCTGGTAAGCCAGTATGGTCGTAGGTACCAGTACAGCAGCTTGCTTGCTATCGCCTACACTTTTGAAAGCAGCACGCACGGCAATTTCTGTTTTTCCAAAGCCCACATCCCCGCATACCAGGCGGTCCATAGGCGCCGGCGACTCCATGTCGCGCTTCACATCGGCCGTGGCCTTGCTTTGGTCCGGCGTATCCTCGTAAAAGAAAGAAGCTTCCAGTTCGGTCTGTAAATAGCTGTCCGGGCTGTGGGCAAAACCCTGGGAGGCCTTTCGTTTGGCATAAAGCTTAATGAGATCGGCCGCTATATCCTTGACCTGTTTTTTGGTCTTGTTCTTTAATTTTTCCCAGGCGTCGCTGCCCAGTTTGTTCACCTTGGGTACGGTACCCTCCTTCCCGGTGTATTTACTGATCTTGTGCAGGGAGTTGATGTTGACGTACAGCACATCATTATCGCGGTAAATAATGCGTATGGCTTCCTGCATGTTACCGTTCACCTCAATCTTCTGCAAGCCGCTGTACCTGCCCACACCATGGTCAATATGGGTCACAAAATCGCCCGGTTGCAGCTCGCGAAGAGCCTTCAGGGTAATCGCTCTACCTTTGGTATAGGCCTGCTTTACCTTGTACTTGTGGTACCGCTGAAAGATCTGGTGGTCGGTGTAGACCAGTATTTTCTTTTCGGCATCCATAAAACCTTTACTTATGGAAGCAGGTATGGGCACAAAACTGATATTGGCCTTGGAATCTTCAAAGATGCTGCGCAAACGTTCCAGTTGCCGCGCATTTTCTGCAAAAATATACACCGTGTACCCCGAAGAGGCCTGTTTTTGCAAATGGCTGGTCAGTATCTCAAAATTCCTGTTGAAGACAGGCTGTGGCTCCGTTTGAAACGGGATTACCGTCACCTGGTCGTTACCTGAGGCGGGGCTTTCTCCTTCCGACCATTCGATCAGGTGATGCAGTTCCAGTTTTTCCTGCCATAGATCCGCTTCTTCAAAATCCTGTATTGTAAGCTCACGGAGTAGCTGATCGTCTTGCTCTACGGCGGCTATGCTGCCCTGGGGCAGCTTTTCCGGCAGTTGCTGCTGCAGGTGTTCCAGCTTATCCAGCAGAAACTGCTTGTCCTTAAGCCAAAAGGTAGTATGCTGCGGGAGGTAATCCAGCAGGGAGATCTTCTCCGTGGCATCAAATTTGGTTTCTATATTAGGTAAGATAGAGACCTGTAATAATTTTCGCTCGGAGAGCTGGGTTTCGGGATTGAATATGCGGATGCTGTCCACCTCATTACCAAACAGCTCTATACGATAGGGGTGCTCGTTGCCGAAAGAGTAAATATCGAGGATGCCGCCACGCATGGCAAACTGCCCCGGCTCATACACAAAATCGGTGCTGTGGAAGCCCAGCTCCACAAAACGACGGAGTAACTGATCTACCTTCAGGTTTTCACCGGTCTTGATGTGGATCATATGATCATGAAGTGCCGTAGGTTTCACCACTTTCTCAAATAAGGCTTCGGGATAGGTGACCAATACCTTTTTCTTAAAACCAGCCCCAAGGCGGGCGGAAAAATGTGCCAGTGCCTCCGTACGCAACATAATATGGCTACTGTTCAGGTGCCTATATTCCCCTGATTTTTTGAATGAATCGGGGAAAAAGTGAATATCCAGGGCCTGGGTCAGGTGTTCCAGGTCGTTATGAAAATAAGCGGCCTCCTCGCGGTCATTGAGTACAAAAACATGGTTGGTTTCGGCCTGTTGCCAAACGGCGGTGGCGATAAAACTGACAGAAGCGCCACGAAGGTGGCTAAGGGCCAGGCGCATCCTGGGTTCGGGCAAGGAGACACCGGCCGCAATCTGTTTGATGCGGATATCATCCTGATAAATGCCCAGCAAAGTTTGCAGGTTCATGAAGCGGCAAAGTTAAGCAGATTGTAACGAAATGCCCCTGTATTAGGGAATGTGTTTAGGATTACACAAAAAAATACTTGCTGCTCTTTTTAATTTGGTAAATCATTTTATTCTGTCTTATTTCGCCGTTTATTTCATTTTTTTCAACGGAATGCCATGCGTAAATCATTCGTTATCATTTCTGCTATTTTGCTAGCAAGTACCCTCCTGCTCTCCATTTATCTTAGTCCCCACTGGTACCCCTTCTTCGCGATCGTGCTGCTGCTTACCATCATGGGCTACTATGATATGATTCAGAAAAAACATACCATCATGCGGGTCTACCCCGTAGTCGGGCGGTTGCGCTTCTTTATGGAAGACATCCGCCCCAAAGTATATCAGTACTTTGTAGAATCGGACACCAATGGTGCCCCCATCAACCGTATTGACCGTTCTACCGTATATCAGCGGGCTAAAAAGGAGACGGACACCATGCCCTTTGGTACACAAATGGATGTATATGCCGAGGGGTACGAATGGATGTGCCATTCTATAGCCCCCAAAGATTTTTCTACCCTGGACCATAATCCTAGGGTGGATATTGGCAACAAAGATTGCAAACAACCGTATTCGGCCAGCATTTTTAACATCTCTGCCATGAGTTATGGCTCCTTAAGCTCCAATGCCGTGGAAGCCATGAATGCGGGGGCTAAAATCGGTGGCTTTGCTCATAATACCGGCGAAGGGGGCCTTAGCCCCTTCCACCTGAAGCATGGTGGCGACCTGATCTGGCAGATCGGTACCGGTTACTTTGGCTGCCGTGACGAAGAAGGGAATTTCGCCCCGGAAGTATTTGCCGAAAAAGCACAGCTGCCACAGGTAAAAATGATTGAGCTTAAAATATCTCAAGGTGCCAAACCAGGCCACGGTGGTATCTTACCGGCTTCAAAAAATACGCCGGAGATTGCCGCTATACGACACATCAAGCCCCATACCCTGGTGGCTTCTCCACCCTTCCACTCGGCCTTCAATACACCCAGGGAAATGGTGCTGTTTTTGAAGCAACTCAGGGAACTGTCGGGTGGTAAACCTGTAGGTTTTAAGTTATGTATCGGCCATAAAAGTGAGTTTATTGCCATTTGCAAGGCCATGCTGGACCTGGATGTATATCCCGACTTCATTACCGTAGACGGGGGAGAAGGTGGCACAGGCGCGGCGCCACAGGAGTTTTCTAACTACGTGGGGGCGCCCCTGCTGGACGGCCTGGCCTTTGTGCATAACATACTTCGCGGCCTGGACATCCGTAGGCACATTAAACTCATTGCTTCCGGCAAGGTAGTTACCGGTTTCCACATCCTGCGGGCCATTGCCCTGGGTGCGGACGCCTGCAATACGGCACGCGCCATGATGCTGGCTGTAGGCTGTATACAGGCACTGCAATGCAATACAAACAAATGCCCTACAGGCGTAGCCACACAAGACCCCTCCCTGTCGGTAGGACTGGTGGTGAGTGATAAAAAGACAAGGGTGGCCAATTATCATCAATCTACGGTGAAGAACTTTGTAGAGCTGCTCGGCGCTACAGGTCTGGATGATAAAGAAAATATTACGCGGTCCCACATCTACCGTCGCAGTACCTTGAATGATATGCTGACGTTTGAAGAACTCTTTCCTACACAACCTGTGGGTTCCTTGTTGCGTGGCGAAATACCCGAACGCTACAAACATGACTTTGCCTGGGCCAATATGGATAAATGGGGTATAGATGTAGGTATCCTACCTGATTAGCAGACACATAGCGCAGGACGGATATAAGGACCCGGCGGATCTTCCTCGCCGGGTCCTTGGCTTTTCCTGGAAATTTCAGCTCGCTCCCGGTTTTACTTTGGCTAACTTTATAGCTACTAAACCATAGGCAGATGATTCATAAAAAGTATGCGCTGGTACTGAGTGGCGGCGGCTTTAAGGGCGCCTACCAACTGGGTGCGCTGCGCTACCTACGGGAGCATTGGGCCGGCCTGACCGGCTTATCTACACCGATGCATTTCGATATCATTGCGGGTGTATCCGTCGGGGCGCTGAACGGAGCGCTGATCGCAGGGCAGAAGTTCGACGTGCTGGAACGCATCTGGTCGGATGTGTATCAGCATGGCGGCAAGGAGATATATCATTCCAGGTACATTACCAACGAAGGAAAGATACAACTCCCGTTTCAGCAATTACAAAAGGACCTCATCCCCGGTTTCAAAACCAGCATTATTGTCAAGGCCATCTGGAACTCATTCCTACGGCTTTTCGATAAGAAGAAGCCGGGGCTTCTGGGTACCCTGCTCCGGGAGGCGGAAAAAAGTTTCAATCAATATTTCCCTCATTTTATCTCCCTGGCCGACAACCTTCCCTTGCTGGAAAAACTGCACCAACACGCCCGCCTGGAAGATATTCCCCGCAATACCCAATTCCTTTGCGGCGTGGTGTCACTTAATGATGGCCTATACTATGCACTTTCCAACCAGGACTTTGAAGATAATGACAGCTTTGCCAGGGCGATAGCGGCATCGGCCGCCATGCCTATTATATGGCCGCCCGCAGCAGCCATTAAACTGGGCGACAAAATAGTGTACAACGCGGTGGATGGCGGTATCCGAAACACCTCACCCCTGGGTGACGTGGTACAATACATCAATGCCGATCCGGATAAGGATGCCCGCTACGAGGTCATCATCATCAACTGCAACAGTGGCTACATTACACCCAGGGAAACATCATGGAATATAGGCGATATTGCCCTGCGAACCCTTACAGAGATTACCCTGTCGGAAATATTCAATAACGATATACTGGAATTCCTAAGGATAAACGAGCTGGTGATGCAGGCCCGGGAGGGCAATGTGCTGTTGCAGCACAATGGGGAGCCACTGCGCTATTTCGACTATAAACTGATTCAGCCCTCGGGAAATGAACTAGGCGATACCCTGGACAGCAGGGCAGACACCATCGGGCAAAGGGAGCAACTGGGCTATCAGCATGCGGCATTTGCCTATACCTCACCGGGTACGGAGACATGGTGAGGAGTAGCTGCTTCAAAATAGCATTAAAATGCTAATTTATATCGTATTTTTATACCCTGTACCAGGTTTTGGGTATACCCTTTTTCTTTTAGCGGATGAAACGACTAAGATTTGTCCTACTGTTTTACCTGATGGCTGCCCTCATGATATGGGCAGCAAGCCGAATCAGCCCTAATGCGCCCGATGGCGGACCGGGCTGGGGCGGATTGGTCATGATGGTGGTAGCCTTTATTGTTGCCCTGCTGGCTGTAGTTAACTTTTACAAGGGCTTCAAGAAAGAAAAAATGTTCCTCATCCTGGGTTTATTGCACCTGTTGGTACTCCTGATCGGCTTATACTTTTTCTTCTTGTAACCACAGCTACCATCTTCTTTGCTCCACCAGAAACTGTTCGAAGCGATCTAAGCTAAAGGAACTGAGGTTACGCTCCTTGGTGAGGCCACCTTTCTGTGCCGCAAGTACACCATATTTTACCAGGTTGATGCCTTCCATTGAATGCGCATCAGGGTTAACGGAAAGCAAGGCACCCTGTTCCATGGCGTAGGTAACCCAAGTCCAGTCGAGGTCCAGCCTTCTGGGATGCGCATTGATTTCGATCACCACCTGGTGAGCGATGCAGGCGTCAATCAGGGTTTTATGATCTACCGGATAGCCATCGCGGGACAGGAGCAAGCGCCCTGTGGGATGCCCCAGAATAGTTGTAAAGGGGTTCTGAATGGCGGTAAGTAAGCGCTGCATGGCTTTCTCCTCCGTCATTTTTAAATTGCTGTGTACGGAGGCAATGACCAGATCGAAGCTGGCCAGCACTTCCGGCGTGTAATCCAGTGCGCCATCTCCCAGAATGTCGGATTCAATACTTTTAAATATCTTAAACGGGGCGAGCCGGGTGTTGAGTTGCGCTATTTCTTCCTGTTGTCGCCGGATCTGCTCCTCCTGCAAGCCGCCTGCATAAACGGCTGTCTTGCTGTGGTCACTGATTACGATATATTCATATCCCTTATCGCGGGCGGCTGTGGCCATTTGTTCGAGCGTATGTATACCGTCACTATAAGTACTATGGTTATGAATAATTCCTTTTATGTCATTCGGTTGTATGAGCGCCGGAAGCGCTTTACTTGCGGCTTTTTGCAGTATTTCAGGGTTTTCCCGCAGTGGCGGCGGAATATATTCCAGTCCATTGGCAGTAAAAATATCCTCCTCCTCCTGTAGGACATCGGGTACCGTATATTGTTCGGAAAAGGCAGCCAGAAAGTCGGGTGCAGCGCTGGTATAAAACAGTTGTTCGTCGTAGTGGTTGGCGTCCGTCAAATGAAAGTTCATGTCCGGCACATGAGGTATGGCCAGGTGTAGCTGCTCCTCACTAAGCTTAAAGGAAGCACCCGGAATTTTTTCCAACACAGCAGTCAACTGGGTTGCGGACAGATCGCAGATAAAATCGATTACGGAAAGTGTGGGTAATTGCCGCCGATAAGCACCGGTAAAGGAAATACGCGCATCCGGATAAGTAAATTGCAGTTTTTTCAAGACCTGTTCGGCATATAATTCAGCCTCGGACCAGAGGAAAAAGCCCTGACTACTCCTGATAAAGGCGATACTTTTGAGGATGGCTATTTGCGTTTTCTCCCCAAAACCCTTGAGTGCCAACAGGCGATTTTCATTACAGGCATATTCCAGTTCGCCCAGGGAGGCTAATCCGAGTTCCTTCCATAACAGCGCAATTTTCTTAGGTCCTATACCTTTCACCTGTAGCATATCCACCACACCGGGGGGTGTCTTGGCCAGGTAGTCTTCGAGCAAACCCAGCTTACCGGTAGCTACTATTTCCTGTATCTTCTGAATCACGCCGGCGCCTATATTGGGCAATGTGGCCATTTGTTCCGCGCTCATGGTGGCTACTTGTTCGGCTACTTTCTCCATGCGAAAAGCAGCAATGCTGTAAGTTTTGGCTTTAAAGCTCTGCTCACCATGAATATCCATGAGTTTGGACAGCAGGTCGAAGTTGCCGGCGATTTCCTGATTGGTCATAGAGGCAAAGCTAAATATTTTTATAGGGCATACCTTATGTAGCCGCGCTATATTGCTAAAAAACCGGATTCAAAACCTATCTGGGTAAGCCGCTCATCGCCGATATTTACGGCTTTAACAACATCTTTCCCCCTTTTCTGCTGCTTTTACCGTAATTTTGCCGCTTGCCCTTTTTTAAAGGGTTATTGTACTAATGTCCTTACCATATCTCTTAAAACACGTGTATCATAATGCCACCGATGAAGTGATTCGTCGGGGCAAAAAGATTTTTCATACTTCCGGCGTTCAATTGCTGGAGCATGACCCGCTTACCGAGCAGGTCGTCTTCCGCGTACGCAATGATGTGTACAGTAATCATTACAAAGTGATTGTACAACACTATCTGCAACATCAGTCGTTGAACCTGCGCTGCAATTGTCCCTACAACATGGGTACGGTATGCCGGCATGAAGCGGCCGCCTTGTTTCAACTTAACGACCTGATTCAGAGCGGCCATTTTGACAACGTGCAATTGAATTACAACCAGCTCCATACGACGGTGCGGATGCGGCAGATTACGATGCACTTTTTAAAGCTATTTGGTTCCAAAGAAATATTTCAGCAAGCCGAGCCTTGGGTAGAAGACAACAGGGTGAACATACTGGAAGCCAAAGATGACGCCGTTAAGGCAGAGGTACGCGATGATAAGGGTAACCTGTTTTCGGTCATGTTGAAGCAGAATGAAGAACGCTATTTTGATACCTCCTGCTCCTGTAGCGAAAGCGCACATCCCTTATGTGTACACAAGGTTACCGTGTTCTTGTTGTTACTTAACAAGTATGGCGGTCACTATTTCAGCACGCTGAGGAACTGGGACACCCAAAAAAACAAACTCCTCAGCCTGTATGGCTATAGCCTTAAAGACGACCTTAGGGGAAAGTTTGAGTTTGCTTACCACGAAGGGAAACCATTTTTACGCGTATTGGATCCGAGCATCAAAAAAATAGCCCTGGTAAGCGCGGGAAATACTACAGCCAAGCCGATAGCTGAACCCGCCATACCGGTAACTACTGATAAGAAACTGGGCATAGTAATACGGCATAAAAGCGAATATTATCCCCATACAGCATTCGAACTGATTGCCGGCGTACCCAATAAAGCAGGTACTGCGTTTGAAGGCACGGTGGAGAAACTGGAGACGAACCAGTACATCTCGCCCGCTGGCCTGGATGAACGGCAAAAAATACTGATCACGGCCCTTCGAAAACAAAGTCCGGACGAGCTGTTTAAATCCATCAAACGGGACAGCCCCTTCGGTGATTTCTGGGACCATCTTCCTAACGAACTGAAGACGACTCCGAAAGAAGAACTCCGACAGCAGGTATGGGACTTCTATCTACCCCGCTACCAGCGCTTGCTGGAACATTTTTCCGAGTTTCCTTATATCTACCTACTACCGGATGGCAAGTATTTTGTGACCGCCAATCTGAAGAAAATAAACTTCTCCAAAGAACCTTTCCGAACTAAAATTGTCGTTAACCCCTGGGGTAAAACCGGCGTTCAACTGAGTTTGCAACTGCTTACTGGTGTGGAAGAAACACCTTTCAAAAACACAAGCTACCTTAATGACGGTCTGGTTGTCATTAATGAAAGTTTACATACGGCTGCGAATACGGATGTGGTTCAGATCATGAATGATTTTGCCGCTACCAATGGGACAACAAAGATTAAGCTCAAAGATTGGCCTACCTATCTGGAGCAAACCTTACTACCCTTGAGCAGTAAAACAGCTATTGCTTTTCACCCTGCACTACAGGATGTAGTAACAGAGTCGGAACCCGAACTCAAATTATATTTACGGGAGACAGAGAAAATGATGGTGTTCAAACCCATTTTCAGCTATGCAGGCGTAGAAAAACAATGGCTGGACTATACCTCTGCCATCACCGCATCAAGTGGCAAGGTAATTGTGCATCAGCGTAACGAAGCTGCCGAGCAAACCTACCTGACGCTATTGCGCCACCTGCATCCGGCTATGCAGGAAAGTCGCCGGGCACATGCTTTCCTGCTACCCGCAGCTGAGGCCATGAAGGGTAACTGGTACTTCAACTTTATGGATATCCTTAAGGAAAATAAAGTGGAGATCATCGGTTATGAATCACTGAAGCAAACCCGGATTAATCCCAACAAACCCATTACCCGTGTCAATATTTCGAGCGGTATCGATTGGTTTGATGCGCATATTGATCTTCGCTTTGGCGAAGAAACCGTAAATATTGGTGATGTAAAAAAGGCCTTGGCCAAGCGGCAAACCTTTGTGACGCTCAAGGATGGCAGCATGGGACTGCTTACTGAGGAATGGATGGAGAAATATGCCCTCATTGTTAAACTGGGCAAGGCAGGCGCCAATGGTGCCCTGCGGCTGAATAAATTTCACTTCTCCACCATTGCCGGGCTGGACGAGGTGCGCGAAGAAAACGAATGGTTGAAAGAACTGGCGCTTAAGCGCGAGCGACTGATGAATTACGATTTTGACACGCATCAGGGCATTGCACTACCGGACAATATCCAGGCAGAATTAAGGCCTTATCAGCAAAGTGGCTTTCAGTGGATGCAGTTCTTAAATGAGACTGGCTGGGGCGGCATACTGGCCGATGACATGGGGCTCGGAAAAACGTTGCAGACACTGACGTTCCTGCAGCATTACCAAAACCTGCACCCCCGGGCTAAGTTTCTGGTGGTATGCCCAACTACGTTGATCTATAACTGGGAAAACGAGATCAGAAAGTTTGCACCAGACATTACTTATCATATCCACCATGGCCCTCAACGCCATCAGTATAAGGATATAATGGATCAGAGCCACCTGATTATTACTACTTACGGAACCTTGCGTAGTGATATTAGAATGTTAGCCCAGGTTGCATTTGACTATGTGGTACTGGATGAATCGCAGGCGATCAAGAATCCGCTTTCTCAGGTAGCTAAAGCTTCGCTGCAATTGCAAAGCAAAAACAGGCTCGCGCTGAGTGGTACCCCTTTACAGAATAACACGTTTGACCTCTTTGCCCAAATGAATTTCCTCAACCCCGGCATGCTGGGCACGATGGACTTTTTCCGTAATGAGTTTGCCAATCCTATTGATAAGATGCAGGAGGAAGAAGCCAAAAGCCAGCTCCGCAAAATGATCAATCCTTTCCTTCTACGCAGAACCAAGGAACAGGTGGCACCCGACCTGCCCGAAAAATCGGAAATGGTACTGTTCTGTGAAATGGGTACCAAACAAAGAAAAATATATGATTCCTATCGCAATAGTTTCCGGTCTAAAATTTTAGGAGAGATAGAGGACAGGGGTATAGACCGGGCACAGTTAAGCATCCTTACCGGCCTGATGAAGTTACGACAGATATGTGACTCGCCTGCGATCCTCAAAGAGGCAGAGCCATCAGAAAACCATTCGGTAAAAATAGATGAATTAATAAGAGAGCTGACGGAAAACACGGGGAACCATAAAGCGCTGGTCTTTTCCCAGTTTCTGGGCATGCTGCACCTGATACGTGAGGAACTGGAACGCTTAGCCATACCTTATGTCTATTTTGACGGTAGTACCACATCTACAGAACGGGAAAAGGCGATACGCAAGTTCCAGGAAGAAGAAGACTGCCGCGTATTCCTGATTTCGCTTAAAGCCGGTGGTGTGGGGCTTAACCTTACTGCTGCCGATTATGTATACATCGTAGATCCGTGGTGGAATCCTGCTGTAGAGCAGCAGGCCATTGACCGTACCCACCGTATCGGACAAACAAAGAACATATTTGCTTACCGACTGATTTGTAAAGATACGATAGAAGAAAAAATACTCTTGTTGCAGGAGCGGAAACTTTCGCTGGTGAAAGACCTGATAGCGGATGACAATGCCTTTATCAAGAAACTTACCAAAGAAGACGTCGCCTACCTCCTGAGTTAATAGCATTCCCTACCGTTAGCGCATATAGGAATATGGTGAAAAAAAGGTGATGACTTAATTTTCTAAACTAACTGCTCCTTTATATACAGAACATGCATCCCATAGGCATTTTTGATTCCGGGTTTGGCGGGCTCACTGTATTCAGGTCCATTGCCGACCTGTTGCCCCGATACGATTATTTATACCTGGGCGATAACGGTCGTGCACCTTATGGTAACCGCTCCTTTGAGACGGTATATGAATATACCCTGGAATGTGTGCAATGGTTTTTCCGCCAGGGTTGCCCACTGGTTATCTTAGCGTGTAATACGGCTTCAGCAAAGGCATTAAGAAGCATACAGCAGCTGGACCTCCCCTTATGGCCGGATAAGAATGTGCTTGGCGTCATTCGGCCGACGGCAGAAGTAATAGGGCATTATACAAAGACAAAGAAAGTAGGTGTGTTGGGCACTAAAGGAACCATAAGCTCGGACTCCTATCCAAGAGAAATCGGCCATTTTTTCCCTGACGTACAGGTGTTTCAACAGGCCTGTCCCTTATGGGTGCCCTTTATTGAAAATGGTGACTATCAGAATGATGGGGTGGACTATTATATTCAAAAGGATCTTGAAGCCCTTTTTGCACAGGATTCGGGCATCGATACCATACTGCTGGCCTGCACCCATTACCCCCTATTGGCTGACAAAATCCGCAAGTACCTGCCCGAAGGGGTGCAGCTTGTAGGTCAGGGCGATTTAGTGGCCAGGAGTCTTGAAGATTACCTGAAGCGCCACCCGGAAATGGAAACGCGTATCTCCCGCCATGGACGCAAGTCCTTTTATACAACGGATTCTAAAAGTGACTTTGAGGCACATGCCCAGGTGTTTTTTGGCATACCGGTTAAAGCCCATTTCGTACACCTGAGTCACTAAAGCAAATTACTTAAGGTAAGGATAAGCCCATTCTTTTAACAAAATCAGGATTCAAATAAGGCCTGACTTCCTGGTAAGTAATGAAAACGAATACCTGGCCCATGGCGTATGCCGCCACTTCATAAGGATTATACACAAACCCTATACCCTTTGGTGTAAAATAAAAATTAGGATTGGGAAGCAAGTGGTTCTCGAAGAGGATGGCATTTAAGGAATCATTAGCGCCTAGACCATACTGCTTACGGAACGCGCGCTCTATAACCGGTTGCCATGTCAGGGTGTCTGCCCTTACGATGTCTGCCAGTTCCAATTGCTTTTTATGTAACACATCCATGCATACAAGGGTGCTCCCCCAATTACCATGCGCTCCTCCTGAGTAGTCGAAGTTCATTTGCTCAGAAATTACATAACCGTGGTCATTATAACGCACATTTACATCTACACTGGTCTCGTAATTCAGGAAAGCAGGTAAGTCCTGCTCCCCGGCAAAATTGCCTGCTTCCTCGCGATAATCCCTAAAGTAAGCTACCGCTTGCCCACGCAAATCGGTAGTCCAGGAAGCTGCTGTATCCGGTGTAACCAGATTGAGCTGAGTCCGCAACTGCTTGTTCAACCATTTGCGCGTGTCCTCCTGCATACCGGTAGCCACCAGGTAATGATAGCTTACCTTAGCTTCAGGCCCTTCAGGACGATCGGGGAAAGCAGCGATGGCATCCTCATAGCTTGCGGCCTGAAATGGAAAGCTGCCTTCGGGGTAAGCTTCCTGTAGCTGTAAAGGGTAAGTCTTTTTCCGGTCGCCGCTGTACCAGCTACCGCTAAACAGGCCGTTTTTATAAGTAAAGTAAAAGTAGTTTAGGGGTATATGTTCATCCATGCTTACTTCCACAGGGCTATACTCCTGAAAGTAGTAGGTCTGACCGGTACTGCTGTCCTTTTCGAATACGAGCCTGATCCATTTTCCCTGCTGTTCGTAATAATACATGCCGTCCCATTGCCCACCGCTACGTTTTAGCTGCATCACCACCGGCTGGCCGGCTATGGTACCTTCAAGTCGCTTATAGAAGTCAGACGGCAACACCGTATCCGCTGCTGATTGTGACAATGTATCTGCGGTCTGCTGATGAGTACTGGTGTCGCCGCCACAAGCGCCAAGCAAGAGCAACAATGCACAAAGGGAATCGCGAAATTTCATGGGTTTCAAGTGATTTTGGTGGTATAAGGCAGTGTTTAATTCCCGCAAGGCTGGCTACTATTGTTATTCAAAATCCAGGAGCTTTTTCATTTTGACACCCACCTCGGTTTCCATCAGCCATTGCTTTATCCTGGCCAGCCGTTCCGAGGAGGGTGTGTCTTCCACAAACGGAGGAGCCAACACACTTAATTCATCATACATCCACTTAGTAGCAGGTGACAAACGTTCGGCTATGCCTTTAAAATGTACTGCCTGGATAATAGCCAAAGCATGTACGGACAAGATCTCAAAGGTGTTCTCAATTACCCGGGCACAAATCAGGGCCGCATTCGTACCCATACTTACGATGTCCTGGTTGTCATTATTATTGGGAATACTATGGATATAGGTAGGGTTACTCAATGTTTGGTTTTCCGCACAGTTGGACACGGAAGGGTACTGCATCCCTTGCACGCCGAAATTTAGTCCCAGGGTGCCGGCATTGATAAATGGCGGGAGCTTTTTGTTGAGCGCCGGGTTCAGTAAGAAGTTGAGTTGCCTGTCGGCCAGCATACCCAATTTAGTTATGGCTATTTTCAGCTTATCCATTTCAAGGGCCACATAATCGCCATGAAAGTTGCCTCCGTGAAAGATGTTCTTGTTTTTATAATCTACTACCGGGTTGTCATTTACGGAATTCAACTCCTGGGTGATGATCTGGGCTGTATATTCGATGGTATCATATACCGGTCCCAATATTTGGGGTACGCAGCGTAAGGAATAGTATTCCTGTACTTTATCTTCCAGCACGCTTTCCGTAACTTTCTTTTCATACAAGTGCTCGTGGCGTTTACGCATCAAGCCGCTCTTGTGCGATATAGCACGCATCGCACGCGCTACCGTATTTTGCCCCTTATGCAATTTAACGCCGTTAAGCTCCTCCGAAAAATGATCATCGTAGGCTTCCATGATCTCATTGACCATAAGAGAAAACAATATTTGCCCTGTCAGCAATTTCCGTGCATGGATGACATTTATAGCCCCTATGCCGGTCATGGAAGAAGTGCCGTTAAGCATCGCCAGGCCTTCCCGTATGTG
>JBEBUO010000034.1:0-15756 GCA_040393285.1 Taibaiella helva
GCACCTTTAGTACAGCCAAACAATTCGCTCGCGGCAAGCGCTTGCGACAGGCAGCCACAGTCTAATGATATATAAGCTGCCTTCGGAGATCTGGAAATAGCCATTCGCCGGGCTACAGACTCTTTACCAGTGCCCGTCTCCCCGTAGATAATCACATTCAGATTCGTCGGAGCCACAAGATCAATCTGCTTGTACATGGCTTGCGCCTCGGGGCTGATGCCGCGCACATATTGCTCATACAACAGTGGAGTTGTGCCTGCCGTAGAAGTCGCCCGAGGCGCCTCTTGCGGCAATTGTTCCAGGTAGGCCATTACCTGTTCGGGATGCCTCACCCAAGTAGACAGGCCTTTTTTTACCAGTTCAATAACAACGGACATTTCTATATGCTGGGAAAGAAAAATGACTGGTGTGTCGCTTGCCGAAGCTGCTTGTAACTGAGCCAGAACAGAAAAGGGTTCGGCATGGCTTAATATCGGAATCGCACAGACCACCGCTTCGTACGACTGCTTCGCCATCATGGTTTTGGCATCAGTTAACGAACCTACATCATCCATCGTGTGCGTATTTTCATTAATGATTCGCTTAAGGTGTGACCTTAGTTGATGGTCGTCGCAGATCAGCAAAATTTTCATATTCAGTCGGGCTTTGAGTCAGGAAGCTTACCCTACCTACTAACGTTTTGACCATCATTTGGTTTTGTTAATTATAAAATAAATGCACAGGGCTTTATGCTACATCGCAGGCATAAGCAATTCGCGGGCAGCGCAAATACAAGCAGACCAAAAAGCCAGGTCTCCATGATAAAGAGCGACAGGCACCTTTGATCAGGGACGTTGGCCTATGACATGACCAATCTCTTCTTGTATCGTAGCAGTGTCGCAATACCATTCCATAAAATCACGATACGCAGGCGGCTGATCCGTATCAAAATACTGCTCGCCATAATCCACCCAGAACCACTTCATAATAGCCAAAGGGTATTTATGGGATTGATGGAGCATTGGCAGGCACTGGCGCTGTAATTCAGAATACGCTAAAGCCCATTTGAGGCAGCGCTTTATTTTGCGTATTGCCCGTTCGGTAGGATGCGCCAGTTGTTGCTCAATGGTGTGGTTCATCTGCTCCCAGGTCAATTCAAAACGGAGGTTTATTTCGTATATACTTTTCATCCGCTACTACGCATTGAAGATTTTACATTGTTCTTTAGGTGCTTAGCTATTCATTTGTAAAAGTCATTTACACCAAAAAAAAGATGCAAGAATCCTGCCGATCGGCACAGGAGCAGGACCGGCCCCCATAAGAGCATTTTTTGGGGAATAAAATCAACTAAACCGTACCCATTAGGCGGCAATTTCGCCCCATTGAGGCAGTTTTCTTATATTTAGAAAGTTTTCCTCAATTGCCGGCATTTGCCAACAATTCCGGCCTGTATTTGTTGTCACACATATCAAATCTCAATCATTATGCGCGCCATCTGGAGCGGAACCATCGGTTTTGGCCTGGTCAATATCCCCATCAAAATATTCAGCGCTACAACTGACAGCAGGCCGGATTTCGACATGCTGGACCGAAAAGACCAAGCGCGTATCCGGTACAAGCGGGTGAACGAAAAAACAGGAAAAGAAGTAGCGTGGGAAAACATAGTGAAAGGACATCTCATAAAAGACAAATACGTGATACTGGAAGACGCGGATTTTGAAGAGGCCAGTCCCGAAAAGACAAAAATCATTCAGTTGCAATCCTTTGTGAAAGAAGCTGATATAGATAGTGTGTATTTTGAAAGCCCTTACTACCTGCAACCACAAAAAGGCTCGGAAAAAGTTTATTTACTGTTGCGCAATGCGCTGCAAAAAACAAAAATGGCGGGTCTTTCCACCTTTGTGATGCGCCATATGGAACAATTGGCCATTATCAGGCCCTATCAGGATATACTATTGCTGAATAAGCTTCGATTTGAAGAAGAGCTAAGACCGGTAGAAGAGCTAAAGACCCAAAATGCCAGAATTGCCAAGAACGAACTGGATATGGCTGTGCAGTTGATCAAGCAGCACACCGGTGAATTTGACATCAGTGCTTACCGGGACGAATATAGCAAGGAATTAATGAAAATCATACGTGCGAAGGCCAAAGGCAAGCGTCCTGTGATACGTAAGCTCAAGCCCAAAAAAGCCTCGTCTACAGACCTGCTGGAACAATTAAAAGCAAGCCTGGCCTAATGCCGGCAAAAAAGAGGAAAAGAAAAATGACACAAAGCCGGGCTCTGCTGCTCATGCCAGAAACATAAATATTACCTTTGCGCAGAACATCATTACGCATACTTTGATTGCCATACCACTTACTGCACACGAGGAACAGATATTCAAATTATTAGCTACCGCTGCGCGCAACAGAGGTGTCAGTGCCTATGTGATAGGCGGTTTTGTGCGGGATAAATTATTATCGCGACCTACGAAAGATATAGATGTGGTGTGCCTGGGCGACGGTATTGGGCTGGCCCATGAAACAGCCGCCATGTTCCAGCCTAAACCCAAAGTCAATTTTTTCAAGACTTTTGGTACTGCGCAGTTCAGACACAAAGGTTTGGAAATTGAATTTGTGGGCGCACGCAAAGAATCCTATACCGAAAATTCACGCAAACCGTCCGTGCGTAACGGAAGCCTGGCAGATGACCAGAACAGGAGAGACTTTACCATAAATGCCATGGCCGTTAGCCTGAATGAGGGTGATTACGGCCGGCTGATTGATCCTTTTGAGGGATTGAACGACCTGAAGGACAAGCTGATTAGAACGCCTTTGGCACCAGCTAAAACCTTTAGTGACGACCCTTTACGCATGATGAGGGCAATTCGCTTTGCCACCCAGTTACAATTTCATATTGAACTTAGTTGCTTTGACAGCATCAAAGAGCAAGCAACTCGCATACAAATTATTTCTAAAGAGCGCATTGCCGATGAGCTCAACAAGATACTAATGACAGCGAAACCCTCCATCGGACTGGATTTGCTATATCGGTCGGGCTTACTTGCCTATATATTACCGCAACTTACAGCGCTGGCAGGTACCGAATACAGAGACAACAAAGGCCACAAAGACAACCTGTACCATACCTTTCAGGTGGTAGACAATATAGCGCCCCATACAGACAACCTTTGGCTACGCTGGGCAGCACTCCTCCACGACATCGGAAAAGCAGTCACCAAGAAGTTTGAAGCCGGACATGGCTGGACTTTCCATGGTCATGAACTGGTAAGCGCCCGTATGGTGCCCAAAATATTTGCGCAACTTAAGTTGCCACACCATGAAAAGATGGCGTTTACCCAAAAGATCGTATCGCTCCATCATCGGCCCGTTTCCCTGACTAAAGAAAATATTACTGACTCTGCTGTCCGTCGGCTCTTGTTTGATGCAGGTGATGACATAGATGAATTAATGACCCTGTGTGAAGCCGACATCACCTCAAAAAACAAAGAAAAAGTAAAGCGTTATTTAGCGCACTTCGACCTGGTACGCCAACGACTAATAGCGGTGGAAGAAAAAGACAAAATACGTAACTGGCAGCCCCCTATCAGCGGCGAAGAAATCATGTCGGCCTTTGGCTTGCCTCCTTCCAGGATTGTAGGTACGATCAAGACTGCTATCAGAGAGGCCATACTCGACGGCATCATCGCGAACGATTATACCGAAGCCCGACGGTATATGTTTGAGCAGGCTGCTGAACTTGGCATTTTACCCAAGGACAACTAAATCACGGCCCCGGGAGCTATATACAGGCATTTAAAACCTTTATCCGCGCACCTGTTCATCCTGCTTTCCCGTAAGGGCAGTAGTATACATGTGATAATAGGTTCCTTCCTGCTTCAATAAGGATTCATGATCGCCCTCTTCAATGATGTGGCCTTTGTCCAGCACAATAATCTTATCGGCTTTTTGAATGGTGGATAGGCGGTGGGCAATAACAATGGCCGTGCGGTCCTGCACCAGCTTTTCAATGGCTTTTTGAATGAGTATTTCTGAAGCCGTGTCTATCGAAGCGGTAGCTTCATCAAGCACCAGAATAGCAGGTTCGTAGATCAGTGCCCGGGCAAAGGAAAGCAACTGTCGCTGCCCCTGCGAAAGCATGTTACCCCGCTCCCGCACATCAAAATCGTAGCCTCCCGGCAGTCGCATAATGAAATCGTGAATATCCAGGGTACGACAAACTTCTTCTACCCGATCCGGCGATATCTCAGGATTACGTAGGGTAATATTATCCATTACCGATCCGGAAAAAAGGAAAACATCTTGTAATACAATACCAATATGCTGCCTGAGTGCCGAAATATCGTAATCGCGTAAGCTTACCTTATCGATGAAAATATCCCCGCTTTTAATTTCGTACAAGCGGTTAAGGATACTGATCACAGAGGTCTTCCCCGCCCCTGTGTGGCCCACCAGTGCCAGCGTTTGTCCAGGTTTAACGTCAAATGAAATGCCATTCAGTACCGGTATCCCCTTTTTGTACTCGAAATGTACTTGATCAAAACGCACATGGCCTTTAAGCGAAGCGGGTGCAAAAACACCGTTTTGCTTCAGGTACCGCTCACTATCCAGGACATGCAGCACACGCTCGCCAGCCACCAGCCCCATCTGCAAGGTGTTGAATTTATCTGCAAGCATCCGCAGGGGGCGAAACAATAAATTGAGGTACATGATAAAGGAGATGATCACACCCTGCGTCACGCTAAAGTCCAGCATACGGGAAGCGCCCCACCAAACCAACAGGCCCATGGCAACCGCCAGTATAATTTCTACCACAGGAAAAAATACAGAATAGGCAAAAATAGCCTTAATGTTTGCATCTCTATGATCTTTGTTGATATGACGAAATGTAGTTTTACTCTTACCCTCGGCCGCAAAGGCCTGTATCAGATACATCCCAGAAATATGCTCCTGAGCAAATGCATTAAGCCGGGCTACTGCGTTACGCACCTGCTGAAAAGACTTACGTACACTTTCTTTGAAAAAATAGGTAGCCAGGATAAGTATAGGGAACACGGAAAGGCTGACCAATGTAAGTTTCCAGTCGGTATACAGCATAACGCCGATAATGGCTACAATCGTCAGTACGTCTGCCACAATAGCAATCAGACCCTCGGAAAAGATATTATTGACGGCTTCAATATCATTTACCGTACGTGTGGTGAGTGTACCGATAGGTGTCTCGTCAAAATATGCCAGGTCCTGGTGTACGATTTTCCCAAACACCCGTTGCCTCATATCATTTACTACCGTTTGACCCAGCCAACTCGTTACATACATGAAAATAAAGCGCAACAGGCTTTCTATCAGAATAATACCCATCTGTAGTAGTGTGATCATGATCAGGCCCTGTAGCAGCGGATGCACGATAATGTATTGATCTACTGAATACTGAATCAGGTAAGGACGTACCGGTGCCAGGGCGGCTAATATGATAGCCAGGCTCACACTGGCGATCAGTCGCCCGCGGTATGGGCGGGTAAAGCCTAACAGCCTGGTCAGTATCCGTGTCGATTTATGCTTTGGTCCTTTCAATGAGGTGCAGATGAGTTATTTTTGCGGTTTCCGGTAACCGCAAAGGTAATGGTAAATTCAACGAGCTCAATAAGGACATCCCTTCCCGTCGAAAGCAACAGGTTACCTATATTAAGAAATGTTTATAACCGCCTGCTGAGCTAAGCAGATCAGGAAAGGAATATTCCATTACTTTTGTGTGATCAAAAAATATTTTCATCTGATACCTTTAAGGCATCTTTATTATAATGGCAGCAACTCCTACAACAAAAAACAAATCTACCAAAACTACCAAAACAAAGGTCTCCTCTGCACCTGACCGGGCCACGCCCAAAAGGAACATCAGGCTACTTACCGGGTTTCTGCTTTTGCTATTGGGTAGCTTTTTTACCTTATCCATCATCAGCTATTGCTTTTCCTGGCAGCAGGATCAGAACCATTTGATATCGGCTCAGAGCACAGCAAGCTTCCTGTTTCAGGATGCATCGCCTGTACAAAACTGGTGCGGGAGGCTGGGCGCCGTAGCCGCTCATTTCCTCGTATTCAAAGGCGTGGGTATAGCGGCTTTACTCTTTACCACATGGATGGGCGCCTGGGGCATTAACCTGATAAACGGCAAAAAAATCATTCCCACAGCAAAGTGGGTGCGTTGGATGGCGCTGGCCTTTCTTTTCATTTGCCCCCTGTTGTCCTTCATTTTTGCCCGCAGCAGTTTCCCCTTAGGTGGCGCGCTGGGAAGCGGGCTCATCGAATGGACCAATGGTTTTGCAGGTAAGGCTGGTAGCATCCTGATGCTGATTGCCGTATTTTTGTTTTTTGTGGTCATTATTTTCCAATGGGACATCAAACCCTGGTTACTCAAAGTAAAGCGCATGGTTCCCGCAAGAAGACCCATGCAACCGATGTCCGTGGAGCAAGACGTCGATACCCAGACGAGGCCTATTGAAAAGGAACAAAGCGACATAGCGGTGCCTTACGAGCCGGTACCGGTTACTGAATACAATAATACCCTGAAAGAGGATTTTGGTCAGTCTCGATTGGAGATCGAAGAAGATGTACTGCCCGAAGAGCTGGAGATGACCATTATTGAGAAAACAGAAACGGAAGCCAGGCCGGAACATATAGCTATTAAGAAAGAGGGCATTCACCTGGAGCTACCGCAAGAACCTGAAGAAAGTCCTGAAGAAATCGAAACCGATCCGGCCGAGGCCCGCATAGGACTTTCCACCGATACGCCGGATACACCTCCTGCTGAAGGCCTGGATTTTGAAATCAAAACCATAGAAGAGGAGAGGCAAGTGCCCGCGCACGGGGCGCACATCACCATTCAAAGCGGGGAACCCTACGATCCGTCATTAGACCTGCCACACTATAAATATCCCTCACTTGACTTGCTGGATGAGCTGGAACAAGGTGCGATTTCTCTTGACCGGGAGGAGCTGGAAAAAAACAAAAATCAAATCATCAATACGCTGCGGAGTTTTGGTATCGAAATACAAAGGATATCGGCTACAGTAGGCCCTACCGTTACCCTTTATGAAATCGTACCTTATGAAGGGGTACGCATTTCCAAGATCCGCAACCTGGAGGACGATATTGCACTAAACCTTGCTGCCCTGGGTATTCGTATCATTGCCCCGATACCGGGCAAAGGTACCATAGGTATTGAAGTGCCTAATACGAATAAGCAAATCGTATCTATGCGGACACTGCTGTCCAGCGAGAAGTTTGTGAACAATAAGATGAGCCTGCCGATTGCCCTGGGCAAGAAGATTGACAATGAAAATTACATTGTTGATCTGGCCACAATGCCCCACTTGCTGATGGCGGGTGCCACGGGACAAGGAAAGTCGGTAGGGATCAATGCCATACTCGTTTCCTTATTGTACAAAAAACACCCTTCTCAGCTCAAATTCGTGATGGTGGATCCGAAGAAAGTGGAACTTTCCGTCTACAGGCATATCGAAAAACATTACCTGGCGATGTTGCCCAACGAAGAGGAGGCCATTATTACCGATACCAAGAAAGTAATCAATACGGTAAATGCCCTTTGTATTGAAATGGACAATCGCTATGAGCTCTTGAAAGATGCGGGTGCCAGAAACATCAAAGAATACAATGACAAATTCATCAAACGCCGGCTGAATCCCAACAATGGCCATAAATACCTTCCCTTTATCGTACTGGTAATTGATGAGTTTGCCGATCTGATTATGACCGCAGGTAAAGAAGTAGAGATGCCAATAGCCCGGCTGGCACAGCTGGCGCGTGCTGTAGGTATCCATATCATTATTGCCACACAGCGTCCGTCGGTAAATGTGATTACAGGTATCATTAAGGCCAACTTCCCGGCCCGCATGGCCTTTAAGGTATCAGCCAAGGTGGACAGCCGCACCATTCTGGATGCCGGTGGTGCAGAGCAGCTTATTGGCCGGGGCGACATGCTCGTCTCTCATGGAAGCGAACTCCTGCGTTTACAATGCGCCTTTGTGGACACCCCCGAAGTAGAACGGATTGTGGAGTTCATCGGCAACCAACAAGGATATCCTTCAGCCTTTGAATTGCCGGAATACGAAGGCGCAGAAGAAGAGCGCCTGGAAAAAGAGCAGGTAGACCTGACCAAACGTGATAAAATGTTTGAGGAATGTGCCCGACTTGTAGTCAATAGCCAGAGCGGATCCACTTCTATGCTACAACGTAAGTTTAACCTGGGTTATAACCGTGCGGGCCGTATTATGGACCAGCTGGAAGCAGCCGGAATCGTGGGCGGCGCACAAGGGAGCAAACCAAGGGATGTGCTGATTACCACAGAATATGAATTGGACAAGCACCTGGAAACGCTGTTCTGATCGGACCTAAAAGAGCCCTCCCGAACGAATCGGTAAGGGCTCCACTCCATCCATCACCACTAATCACAATGATGACTCTTTCTCCCTGTTACTGTTCCTTACAGTAAGCTGGGTCGGTTACTGTTTGAATGGGAAGGCCGGTATAAATAAAGAACAAAAACCAGACAGACTAAGCCTACTACCACTTAGCCCCTCCATCTTCATTACACTTCGGTCGCACCCTTAGGACAGGGGGATATCAGGTTAAATATCCAATCTATAGCACCTAAGCATATCGTCTTATCCATCCGTTTCATACACCTCGCTTCTAAGATATGCTAACAACGGGTTAAAGATAATACATAAATTATGCAAAATTTAGCATACTTTAACAATTAACGTTAAATTAACCATGTCTGAAACGGGCTTTCCCCTCCTTTAGGGATAAAATTTCGTGAATGGCGTATTATCCCTAAATTTAACCGCACGATTGCCGCGGATTAAATGATATCACTTCATGAAACATCTCTACCTGTTACTTTTTATGTTTTGTAGCCTGCCGGCCCGGCCACAGGCAGAGGAGCCGGCTTTGAACTATCCCCAAGGTTATTTCCGCAATCCATTGAATATCCCGATTGCTTTGGCAGGCGGTTTCGCGGAATGCCGACCCAATCATTTCCATACCGGCATCGATTTGAAGACCAATCAAAAGGAGAATCAACCGGTATTTGCTGCTGCTGATGGCTATGTGTCCCGCATCTCCATTTCCAATACGGGGTATGGTAATTGTCTTTACCTCAGCCACCCAAACGGTTACATTACCGTTTATGGCCATCTGAACGACTTTTTCCCTGCCTTACAACAGTACACAGTGTCCCGTCAATATGCCCTGGAAAGCTGGCGCCTGGATGAATCGCTGGCGCCGGATCAGTTTCCTGTAAAAAAAGGACAGCAAATTGCCTGGTCCGGCAATACCGGTGGGAGTACCGGTCCGCACCTACACTTTGAGGTGAGGTCGGCGGCGTCCGGGCAGGTGCTCAATGCACTATTATTTGGCCTCCCGGTAAAAGACACACGTGCACCCGAAGCCAAAAGTCTGGCTGTGTATAATGGTGGGCAAAGTATTTACGAACAGGATCCCCGGCTTTTTCCACTTAGTAAAAACGGCAATAATTATACCCTGCCTTCCGCAGTTCTCCAGGTAGAACACCCTACCCTAATGCTGGGTATAGTGGCACAAGACTATACGGACAATAGCCACAACTGGCTGGGCATATATGAAATGAAATTATTTATGGACGGAGACCTTAAAGTGGCTACACGCCTGAACGCCATTGACTTTGCCCAAAACAGAATGGTCAACGCCTATGCAGATTACAAGACTAAGGAGCAAAAAGGCCAATGGTACCAAGGACTTTACCGGCTACCCAACAACACATTAAACGCGTACACCACAGTAACCGACAAGGGGAAGCTGGACTTAAGCGATGGTACCTTGCATGACATCAAACTGACGCTGGCCGACCCTATGGGCAACAGGTCCATGCTAACTTTTAAAGTCCAATACAGTCCAAAAGGCAATCCTGACACACCAATCAACACCTGTGCCGCAGCGGCTCAGTATTGGGACTGCAGGAAGCCCAATGAGATCAGCACACCCACCCTCTTCTTTAGCACCAGGACCACAAGCTTATATGATGACATTTGTTTTACCTATTCCGAAACACCATCCGAGCAATATTTATCTGCTGTCGTTCAACTGCATCAGTCTGCCGTGCCCCTGCAGGATTATTGTCCCCTACGTATCCGGCTCAACCAGCCGCTGCCCTTCGACCTCAGGTCCAAACTGGTATTCGTACACCGCATTAAGGCCGCCTCACTCCCCGGAAACAACCCCCAGGATGCAGTAGCAGCAAAATACGTACAAGGATGGGCTGAAGCGGAGGTACGCACATTCGGGAATTATTATGTACAATTGGACACGATTGCCCCCACGATCACCAATATGCAAAAGAGTAATGACTTTTCGGCGCTGAAGCAGATCAGTTTCCGGGTAGCGGAAGACAAGACCTCAATCAAAGAATTCAGAGGGGAGTTGAACGGCAACTGGCTGAGATTTGTACGTAGCGGAAATCTATTTACTTATTTTTTTGACGAAAAATGCCCTCCGGGCAAACATGAGTTGGTGCTCACTGCCACTGATGAGAATGAAAATACAAGGCAACTACGCCTTATCTTTAACCGGTAAACATACAGCCACTACTTGCAACAAAAAAAGATCATCCTTAAGCTCCTGCAACCGGGCAATAACAAAAGCCGCATATATGCCTCCTGGACGGCATTGTGTATTGGCATGCTGTTGTTATTTGCCGCCCTTCAGGCATGGGTTGATTTCCGCACCGTGTTGAGGGGTAAATCACAGCAGGATATGATGGCCCATTACCTGATCATAGGAAAGGAGATTGGCAAAGAACAAGCAAGCGAACTTAATTTATTCACTGCCAAAGAGATAGACGAATTGCGCCAGGTGCCAGGTGTGGATCAGGTAGGCAGCGTTCAAGCCAACAGGTTTCCGGTAGATGCGCAAATTGGTGGTAACCTGGGCTTTAGTACCGCGCTATTCCTGGAAGCCATAGACGATAAATACCTGGACCAGCTGCCTGATGACTGGCAGTGGGAGCCGGGAAATCCCACCGTGCCCATTATCCTGAGTAACGACTTCCTTAATTTATACAATTATGGATTTGCGCTTAGCCAGGGTTTGCCCCAGCTTTCTACACGGTCCATTCGCGCCCTGCCCTTTCAGATCAGCATAGCCGGCGGTCAGGAGGTATTCAGGGCCAGGATTACCGGCTTTACCGACCGCATCAGCTCCATACTGGTACCCCAGCATTTCATGGAGGAAATGAACAGGCAGTACGGGCAGGCAGGTACGCAACAGCCATCCCGGCTTATGCTTCAGGTAAAAGACCCTGCCGATAAAGAACTCATTTCTTTCCTGCAAGGTAGCCATTACACCACGAATACAGAGCAACTCCGCTGGAACCGGGTGAGCACGGTGGCCCAGGCTATTGTGAGCGCCGTAGGCTTTGTGGCCCTGATTGTCGTGGGCATGTCGGTACTGGCCTTTATCTTGTTTGTTGAGGTAAGCATACGAAGGGCCGCAGTAAACATTAGGCTGATGCTGCAAATAGGCTACCGGCCACTGGTATTAAAACGCATGTTGCTAGGGTATTTTATGCCCTGGCTGGTATCTGCCATCCTCATTGCCGCCCTCGTGGCCTTCCTATTGCATGTTTTGCTGGCCACGCAGCTCAACAATTCCGGACTTACGCTTTCCTGGTTAGCTGCATGGCCCATAGGGATCGTGTTATTAATCATGATCGCATTGCTCGGCCTGCTCCTTAACCGTTCTATAGGCAGAATGCTTGCAAGCCTATAACCGGCCACTTTCGAAAGGCAGTTCCATGCCGATTTAAACCCTTAAAACACGAGGCAAAACGCGATTTTTGGCGTATTTTTGAGAAATAAACCTGTGGCATACTACCTCAGGCCTATTTTACGTTATGTATTTCAGCGAAATACCGTATTAAAAAAGCATATAAATGTACCACAAAATTATACTCTTCATCTGCACTTTAGTACTGTCTGTTACAGGGCAGGCACAGCCTCAAACCACATTGCGGCATTATGTTGCGGCAGAACAAATGGTATCCGGCCAGGGAAAGATCGTACACCATATTGACCTGGAACAAAATGCTACACCAGGAGTACGCCTTCTTCGGGCGGTGACAGAGCAAGTAAGCGGCATTCCCCCTCAGGTTAAAAGCAGCAATAGCTTCGATCCAGATGTGACCGTAGCTATGGCACGTAAGAAAGCCCAGGCGATTATTGAAATACCACAGTACCGCAGCCTTAACGGAAAAACAGAACGCCTCGTGAGTTATGAACTGGAAATAACAGAACAGATACAGGGAACGGTGGCCCAAAAGCCCAACTTTGTGGAAAATTCTGTACTCGCTACCGGATCCTGGTACAAAATAGCCGTAACGCAACGGGGTGTGCATAAGATCGATTACAACTTCTTGCAGCAGATGGGGATTAACCCAGCTACAGTAAATCCGGCCAAAATACGCATATATGGCAATGGCGGCACCGTGATGGACGAAAAAGTAATTGACGACCAGGCCGACGACCTGATAGAAAATGCCATTTATGTACAGGGATCGGGTAGCAGTTTTGGCCAGAATGATTACGTTTTATTTTATGCCAATGGGCCCCGACTATGGACCCCGGAGGTGTGGAACGAAATATTTCTTCATACCAATAATTACTATTCCGACAGCAGCTATTATTTTCTGACTTTTGACCTGCCCGGAAACGGGAAACGCATCAACACCCAAAACGCTACGGGAGCTGCGGATGAGGAAATTACACTATTTAACGACTACGCCGTAATTGATGTGGACAGCTACAATGTGGGTAGTATAGGCAAAGTATGGTGGAGCAATCCGATGAATTCTGCCGGACCATCCACCTTGACCCAAAACCTGAGCATGAACCTGGGTAGCCATACCGGACCGGTTAAGGTGGAAGCGTATGTAGGCAACACGAGCGATGCCACCGGCAATAACCTCAGGATGCGTATTAATGGCGAACAGGTAGAAAATTTTTCTTTAGGGGCCATTAACGAAACTACGATTATCGCTGTTAGCCAGAAAAATTTTGAAATTACCCCTTCCGGCAACACTTTAAACATTCAACTGAAATATGAGCCCGCCGGAAACGGTGTAGCTTATCTGGACTATATACGATGCAATTATAAGCGACCACTTACCTTTAGTAACGGACAACTGGATTTTCGTGCATTTCAAAGTATAAACGCCGGCCAGGCCGGGTATCGGCTACAAGGCGCTACCGGAAGTGTAAAGGTTTGGGACATCACCAGGCCACTGGAACCGGTGGCACTTACCGGCCAGCTTGAGGGCAACACCCTGCGCTTTACCAGACCGGGAGACAGTTTACGAGAATTCATCGCCTTTGACGGCAGCCAGTTTCTGAGCCCCAAGTTTAGTGGCACTGTAGCCAATCAGAACCTTCACGGCCTGGCTCCTGCCGATTATCTTATTATTACCAACAAAAGCCTGCTGCCCGCCGCGGAAGAACTGGCTGATTTTCACCGGCAACTGGACCAAAAAAGAGTGGCGGTGATTACCGTTGATAAAATTTACAATGAATTCTCCTCCGGTGGGCAGGACATATCCGGCATACGTAATTTTATCAAAATGTGTTACGACAAGGCCGCTAATGAGCAGGACATGCCCAAAAATGTACTGCTCCTTGGTGCTGCTTCCTTCGATTATAAGGACAGAATTAGCGAAAACACCAATATCGTACCTACTTATCAGACTTACCAAAGCCTGAGTGACGCGGGATTTGCTACCGACGACTTTTTTGCATTATTAGACCACGGCGAAAACATCACTAATACAGGTAATCTGCTGGATATAGGTCTTGGTCGTATTCCTGCGTATACCCTGGAGGAGGCAAGGGACGTGATTGCCAAGATAAAAAACTATACCAGTAGCCGCTCCTTCGGCCCCTGGAAGAATGTAGTAAGCTACGTAGCCGATGATAAAGACAAAAACGGCTCCATGAATCACATGCAAGACTGCGAGGCTGTGGCGGGCTATTATGATACCGCCAGCAGGATCACAAACGTCAACAAAGTTTATGCTGATGCTTATAAAATCGTATCTACGGCCAGTGGCGGACGCTATCCCGATGTGAATAAGAGCATAAATGACCAGATCTTTAACGGCACCTTCCTGATGAGCTACAGCGGCCATGGCAGTCCTAAGCGCTGGGCTGACGAGGCTATCCTGACCGAAGATGATTACAACAGCTGGCAGAACAACGACAAACTGCCCATTATTGTTACCGCCACCTGCGATTTCGGCCGTTATGATGACCCGGGTGAACGTTCTGCCGGCGCCAAATTGCTGATGCGGCGTAATGGCGGTGCCATTGCCATGGTCACCACAACGCAGATTGTTTACGCTCCCCAAAACACAGCACTAAATCAGGCTTACACCCGTACGCAGTTTACGCCCACAGGCGATGGTAACTACCTTAGTCTGGGGCAGGCCCTGATCCGGGCAAAAAATTCAACAGCAGGCGCTGGTGTTAATAATAACAAGTATGCTATATTGGGTGATCCCGCATTAGTACCACAATTTCCCAAGCATTCGGTACGCACATCCTCTATGTCGCTGCTCGTAAACGGGGAGGAACTCCAGGCAGATACAATTATGGCCTTAGGCCATTACCTGCTTAAAGGAGCGGTAACCGATCAACAGGGCAACCTGCTGGAAGACTTTAACGGTTCCGTATATGTGTCGATCTTTGATAAGCCGCGCACGGTACAAACGGTGAATACCACTCCGGGCGCTTCCCCTTCATTCGTCTTGCAAAACAACACCATTGCTAAAGTAAGGGGAACTGTAGAAGCCGGCCGGTTTACCGTTGAGTTTGTAGCGCCAAAAGACATCAATTATGATTATGGACAGGGCAAAATAAGCTACTACGCCCACGACGACAAAAGCGATGCTAACGGATTAGATACCGGCATGGTGGTAGGTGGCTTTAATGAAAGTGCACTGGCCGACAACGACGGCCCTGAAGTGCTGCCTTTTATTGATGATGAACGCTTTGAAGAGGGCGGCGTAACCGGGCCTAACCCTATGCTGTACGTCAAGCTTTTTGATGAAAACGGTATTAATGTATCGGGCGGATCAGTGGGTCATGACCTGATCGCTATACTCGACGATAACGTACAGGAGCCTTATGTGATGAACAACTACTACCAGTCAGAAGAAGACGATTACCGGCGCGGTTTTGTGAAATTCCCCTTGAGTAACCTGCCTGATGGTCTTCACACGATCAAAGTAAGGGCCTGGGATACGTATAATAACTCGGGTGAAGGTAGTATCACCTTTGAAGTAAGAAGTAAGGACGAAGGTGTTATCAGTACTTTATATAACTATCCCAATCCGGTTTATCAGTCTACCCATATCGTCTTCCAGCACAACCAGGAAAACGAACCTATGAAAGTAACCGTGCAGTTCTTTAGCCAGGACGGACGACTGGTAAATACCATCAAGAAGGACATGCAACCCACAGGGAACCGCACGGAAATCATGTGGGATGGCAGGGCCGATAATGGCATGCAATTGTCCAAAGGTATTTATTTTTACAGGTTGCAGATAGATACCGAAAAAGGAATCAGGGCGAGCGCATACCAAAAACTTGTATTATTGCGTTAACTAGAAACTGACCACGGGTGGAAAGGGGCAAAAAGACTTCATAGGCTAAAAAGATGTCGTTTTTTTTCCCT
>JBEBUO010000035.1:0-15749 GCA_040393285.1 Taibaiella helva
CTATGTAGCCGCCCTATGTCATCAGTAGCAATAAAGGCACAGGAGTGAATATTAGCTAGGTCGATCACGTTGATCAGTCCGGATCCCTTGCTGTGGAATTCAAAGGGGTCGTTAGGGTCACGGAGCAGGACTTTCATATGTCCCGGGCAGCGAAATCTGCCTTCCCGGTCGGCATAGGCCTGGGAAAGCAATTCGGTCATGCCATACTCGGCGTGTACCTGTTCCAGTTGCCATTGTTCTGCCAGGAAATGATGTACCTGCTGCCTGGTCCATTCTTCTTTTCTGCCTTTCATACCGCCCGTTTCCATCACGATAATGCCCGATAGGTCCATGGGGTAGGCTTCGGCAAAGTCGAGCAGGGCAAAGGTCACCCCAAGAAGCAGTACCTGTTTGTCCTTTTCTTTTAATTGTAACAGCTTGTTGGCCAGTGCTGCCGACTCATGCAGGAAAAAGCCGCTTTCCACATGACCACTTTCTTTGATCAGGGCATCGGCCATATACACCAGAGAAGCATGTTGACGTTCCAGGTAGGACGGTAGGAGGCAAAGAAATATATAGTCTGAAGGTGGTCCGTAAAATTGTCTGAATGTATAGTTAAAGCTTCGTGTATACAAGGAGGGATCGGCCAGGTAATGCCGGCTGTTTTGTCTACCCGTCGTGCCACTGCTTTCAAAAAAAAGCATGTCGGGCCGGTAAGGCGCGCTTAGCACCTGGTGGTTTTTGAAAAAGGAAACGGGTAAAAAGGGGATGTCTTCCAGTTGGCTTACCCGTTCCGGCGTTCTCCCCAGGGAATCAGCAAACTGGCGGTACAGGACATTGTGGGCATATTGGTAATGAAATACTTGCAGGGCCTGGTGTAGAAAGGCGGCTTCGTCGGCGATGTGTGGCCAATTATTTTGCTGTGTCCACAAGTGTATATTGCTGTACATTTACTAAATTTGAGTTTTGGGAGGTACATCCTTGCCGTACTATTTCCCGGCCTGTTTACGTTTTACCATAAAGGCGGTTATTGCCGGCCTGGTATAAAGCAAATTGTCATCTCATGAGGCACCTGAGCTATTCCCTTATTTTTTGTTTATTCCTGGTAGGCGCTTGTAACAAGCAGCCCGGGGAGTTTCCTCCTGAACCGCAAATTTACTACCAAAGTACGAAACCTAACCTGATTGATCTGATGGGCGAGCAGGAGGCCGTAAATATCATTTTTTCTTTTACCGATGGAGATGGCAATATCGCCAATGATGCATCTGAGGTGGAGCCGGCCATATTCATCAGGCGTACACGTGATACCCTGGCGGAACCTTTTCCCTTTCCCATGCCTTATATCCCCCAGAATATCAGGCCGGAAAATGGTGGGGTAGAAGGTAGAGTCGTGATTAACCTGGGCAAGGAGTATTTTTCCCTGGATTCCCTTCATGCTGCCCTGGGCGGCGATACGCTTACCTTTGACATATATATACAGGATGAATTGGGAAACAGAAGTAATGTGATTACAACTGATTCGGTTGTCGTGACGTTCTAAAGGATATTAATAAAGGCAGATCGTTGAGAGGAGTTTATATGGGAAATTATGCATTGCTGATACAAAAGCTGGATCAATTCATCCGTAAATATTATGCCAATAAACTGCTTCGCGGCAGCCTTATTTGTGCGGCCTGCCTCATCCTGTACCTACTCATGATTACGCTTGGGGAGTATTACTTTTATTTCCCGGTATGGGTAAAAGTGGGCGTTTTGAGTTTGCTGGTATTGGTCGGCCTGCTCGCCGTTATCCGGCTGGTAATTATTCCCTTGCTGAAAATGCAACAAATGGGCCCTGTCATTTCGCATGAGCAGGCCTCCGGGATCATTGGCCTGCACTTTCCTGAAGTGAGCGACAAATTGCTTAATATCCTGCAATTGAGACAGGAAAGTGGTTCAGCCGCGAGCAAGGCGCTTATAGAGGCCAGTATACAGCAGAAATCGGCGCAAATCGTGGTGGTCCCTTTTGCACAGGCCATTGATCTGAAACAGAACAAGAAATACCTACCTTATCTGGTCTTACCGCTCCTGCTGGTAGGGATTATCCTCCTGGCTGCACCGCATATATTCAAGGATGCTGCCTCCCGCCTGATGCAGCCCACCACAGCCTTCAGCCCGCCGGCTCCCTTTGCATTTCATATCGGAAACAAACAACTTCGGGTGCCCCTGTACGGCCAGTTTGTATTGGACGTAGAGGTAAAAGGAGAGAAGCTGCCCGACCGTGTATTCCTGAATGTGGAAGGCGAGCAACTGGAACTCCAGGCGCTCAGTAAAACGCATTTTCAATACACTTTTTCGCGGGTAAGCGAACCACTTACTTTTCATTTAAGTGCTGCCGGTGTCCGGTCTCCGGGTTATACCCTGTCCATCATGGAACAGCCACGGCTAACGGCATTTTCCGTTTCGGTCAACTATCCTGATTACACGGGCAGGACAGACGAGGTGCTGCAGGGCTTGAGTGACTTGCAACTCCCACAAGGTACTGTATTGCAGTGGGAGATCACCACCAGCCATACAGATCAGGCACAGCTCAGGTTTGGTACCACAGGTCAGCCGCTTGACCTGAGTCCGGCAGGTAAGGATAAATGGCAGGCGTCGGCGCGTTTTGATCAGGATACGGTGTACAGCTTTTTGATGAGCAATAGTAAATTCCAGCTCAAAGATTCCTTTCGCTATGGGGTACAGGTAATTGCCGATCAGCATCCGCAAGTAAGCCTGCAACAATTGTCGGATAGCCTGCTGGGGCAACAGATCCTGCTGGTAGGTAATGCAAGCGATGACTACGGGTTGAGCCGCCTTTATTTCCATTATGAAGTGAAGGGGGAACAAAATGCCACAGGTGAGGCGCGCAGTATCCCGCTTAAGCTGACACCCGGTAAGGTAGTGGCTTTTCAGCAGTATTTTGACTTTGGAAGCCTGAACCTGGAGCCTGGGCAGCGGGTAAGTTATTATGTAGAAGCCTGGGATAATGATGCAGTACATGGCAGCAAAAGCGGCCGAAGCGCGGTAGGAACCTTCAGTATGCCCAGGCTGGATGAGTTACAGGAGCAACTACAGGAAAATGCGGAACAAATTAACCAGGGTTTAAGCGCGGGTGCTGCACAATCAGAGCAAATGCAAGAGGACGTGAAATCGTTGCAAAACCAGCTCCTGCAAACAGATGACATGAGTTGGGAAAAGAAGCAGGGATTTAAGCAGTTGACAGAGCGGCAGGAGCAATTGATGAACCAGGTAGCAGCAGTGAAAAAACGATTTGAAGAACAAATGAAGAATACGGAGCGGAAAGACTATAGTGAAGACATCAGGGAAAAGCAGGAGGCGGTGAAAGAACAACTGGATCACCTGCTGGACAAACAACTGGCAGAGGAGCTGAAACGATTGCAGGAAATGATGCAAAAACTCAACAAAGAGGATGCTTTTCAGCAGTTGCAGCAGATGGAGCAGCAAAACAAATTGTTTAATATGGACATGGCGCGTATCCAGGAGCTGATGAAGCAACTGGAAATGCAGATGAAAATGGAAGATATGGCGGGAAAGATCGGTGAATTGGCCACACAAGAGGGGAAATTAAAGGAAAAAACCGAGCAGGGTAGTGCAGACAAGGATGCTTTAGCCCGTGAACAGGATAAGATTAAAAAGGCATTGGAATCGCTGCTGAAAGAAGATATGCAGGAGCTGGGTAAAATGAATAATGCACAGCAGGCGCCGCAAGACCTGGATGGGGCTCAGGAGCAGGGGGAACAGGCAAAGGATCAGATGGAGCAAAGCAGCCAGCAATTGCAGCAGGGGCAGCCCCAGAAGGCTGGCCAGGCCCAAAGTAAAGCTAAGCAGCAATTGGAAGAGATGGCTGCTTCCATGATGCAGATGGCACAAGGGGGTAACCTGGAGCAGATAGAACTGGATATCAAGGCTACCCGCCAGTTATTGACCAACCTCATCCGCCTTTCTTTTGAACAGGAGAAACTTATGAACAGTGTGAAAACCACACCACCCTCCAGTCCCTTGTTTCTTACCAACGCACAGGTGCAGAACAGGCTGGTGGCGAACGCAAAAATGATCAAAGACAGCCTGTTTGTGCTGAGCAAGCGGGTGTTTCAGATAGCGCCTACTATTAATAAGGAAACAACGGAACTGGAAAGAAATATGGCGCAAACGGTTACTGCCCTGGGCAATAGGCGAATGCCCGAAGCCGTGAGCCGGCAACAATACGCCATGACCAATGCCAATAACCTGGCGCTTCTGCTCAATGAATTGCTGGAAAACCTGATGCAACAACAAGCCCAGGCCATGGGCCAATCGGGCTCCGGAAAGCCCAAACAAGGGCAGGGAGGCGGACCGGGTCAACTGATGAAGGATATCATTACCGGGCAGCAGCAACTAGGGGAGGGTATGAAACCGGGACAAGGGAACCAGCCCGGGCAGCAGGGTAGCTCCGGCAAGTCCGGCGGACAGGGGGGTGAAGGAGGAGATGCCGAACAGATAGCACGCATGGCCCGGCAACAGGCTGCCCTCAGAAAGCAGATACAAGAGCTTTCGAGCTTGCTCAACAGCAAGGGCATGGGTGGCAATGCGCGTGAGTTAAAAGCCATTCAGGAACAGATGGACAAGAACGAGGCCGATATGGTCAATAAACGGTTTAATTCCGCCTTGTTGCAACGCCAGCGCGACATCATGACGCGTTTATTATCGGCAGAGAAAGCCATCAGAAACCAGGAGGAAGACAACAAACGCACAGCAAAGGAAGGTAAAGACGAAAACCGGCCTATGCCGCCCGAATTTGAACAATATCTGAAGGATCACCAGCAGATGAAAGAACTTTATAAAACCGTACCGCCGAGTCTCAAACCCTTTTACAAAAAGATGGCTGAGGCCTATCTGAATGAGGTGAAACCGGCTCCCTGACAGGGAAGTGGTCGCCATAAAAAATTGTGGTTTTTAGATTTTTTTAGTTTACTTAGCCTTTTATTAATCCTGATTTTTCTTTCTCATTATTCGCATGCAAAACGTTTATATCACAAGACTATCTAAATTCATGCCTTACGAACCCGTTTCTAACGATGAAATGGAAGCTGTATTAGGGGAAGTAGGTGGTCGGAAATCTAAAGTACGTCCATTAATATTAAGGAACAATGGCATCAAAACAAGGCATTATGCCTTTGGTGAGGGCAAAACGTCTCTGACCAATGCCCGTATGACGGCCAATGCCGTAAAACAATTATTTAAAGATGGGGCAGAATTGCAGTCCCTACAATTATTGGCCTGTGGTTCTACCTCGCCCGACCAAACCCTGCCTTCTCATGCGTCTATGGTGCATGGCGAACTGGGGATTCCACCGGTAGAGATCTCCTCTTTTTCCGGGGCTTGTAATACTGGTATGCAGGCATTTAAGTACGCCTACCTTTCCGTAGCTGCCGGCGATACCAGTACGGCTGTGGCCACCGGCTCGGAACGCATGTCGGGCTTTCTTACGGCCGACAAGTTTGAGGCGGAGATCGACAAGGTGAAGGAAATAGAGGAAAATGGTTATATCGCGTTCGAAAAAGATTTCCTGCGCTGGATGCTGAGCGATGGCGCCGGCGCTGCCTTATTTCAGAATCATCCCAATCCGGAAGGCGTGTCGCTAAAGGTAGAATGGATCGACATGACCTCGTTTGCAGGTAGTTTGGAGACCTGTATGTATGCCGGAGGCGTAAAGGACGGGAGCCAGCTCGTGGGCTATAATGACCTGTCTACTGACGACTGGCTGAGCCAAAGTGTGTTCGCGCTGAAGCAGGATACCCGTTTGCTCGGGGAGCATATTGTACCCCGTGGTGTAGATTTTCTGGAGGAGGTCATGAAGAAGCGTAATTTCGACACCCGAACGGTCAACTGGTTTTTGCCTCATCTTTCTTCAGAGTTTTTCCGCAACAAAATACATGAAGAGCTGACCCGACGCCATATAGAACTGCCCCTGGAGGTATGGTATACCAACCTTAGCCGTCTGGGCAATGTGGGCGCCGCCTCGCCTTATTTTATGCTGGAAGAGCTGATGAATGAAGGCAAACTGAAAAAAGGGGAAAAGGTATTTCTTATGGTGCCGGAAAGTGCGCGTTTTTCTTATACGTATGCCTTACTTACTGTGGTCTGAACCCTTTTTTGTTTAAGAAATGGTCGCTTACTACCTGGTCGTAGAGACGCTACGATCAGGCGAGTTATATTTTTATATCTGTATGTGTTTAGCCCTTGTACTCAATTCTAGTCTAGCCATTTACTGACCTTATCGAGATCGCCGAAAATAGCATCACCAACAGCGTTTAACCACTCGTCTATAGCCCCTTTCCCATTAAGACAATCCATAAGGTCATGTTGCTTTCCACTATTAAATATTAGTTTACCGTCGGCGCTTAGCTCCATTAGACCAGCTGATAGGGCACAGATTTCCCAGTTAGGGTTTGCAAGTTTTACTGGTGCAGCTGTGCCGGTTGCAATGCCATGCTGATAGTTGACGCGATACAAATACCAGTTTTGAAAATCAAGCACTCTTTTTTCTCCGCTAAAATCAGAGGTACCCACTACGCTTCCACTATCCGCCACAAACTGAACGCTGAATATATGTAGCTCGTCTGGCTTATTGTAGTATTTTATAGCGTAGATATACTGCTCATTGCCGGCGGTGGTTGGGATGCGGCTAACCAGGCCCTCCTTATTGTACCTCCATTCCCCGCGCCCCACAAAGAGTATTAAGCTATCGGCCCGGTTGAATAAAGCAGTTTGTGGAAGGCCTTTCCAGATGTCTTCCACATCAATCCGGAGTGCCGTATTCCAGGCGGCAGAATCCAGATTTAAGATATCTTGTACTTGAGACCTTGCGGTGTTTATGAATAGTGGTCCCGAAAACATAAAAAATAGAAGAGTTGCAGCAAGCGGTTGACGTGTTTTCATGAACCCTCTTTTAAAAGTAAAGACGTTATTGATACAATAAGTTGACAAATGCCAGTGGCGGATTACATACATCCTCCTTCCTTCCTTTTTGGCGATCTCAAATGTTCCGTGTAGGTGTGGTCTTATAGAAGCATCGATCTGGTTGGTCATCCTAAGTGTTATGAAATACGGCTTACTTTCATCTTGAAATTCGTATTTACGCGCCGGTTATAATTAACGAAAAAGTCCAATTACGAATTTACCTTAGATCATAGCACCTCGTGACGAGAGGCGACCATTACTCTATATATTCTGCTACAAAAGTTTCTTTTCCAGCTATTATATAGCGCCTTACCCTTAATTTTATTTCTTTACCCTGTTCGTTGTACGTATTAAAATAAGCGTTGTTGAAAACTTTATCGTTGATATAAATTGGCCTTATTTTATGGCTTACCAAAATCTTCCAATCTGACGTTCAAAATCATTTTTGAGATCTCCTTTTGCTGGGCATGAACCTCGATGACCCAAACAAGCGGGAGAAAACATAACAGGTTGCCGAATATTTTCATTCTATAAAGGGTTGTTTTTGCTGCTTTTGTTAAGCTGTAAGTTTTGCTTGCCGTGTAATATTTATACCTGGCCCCTAAATTTCAAGCGTAAAATAGCAATTTAAGGACAAAAAGCTGTTTCTGAGAGCAGGAAAATTTACACCCTGCAAAGACAGCAGCCGCTGTAGGTAAAAACAAAAATAATACGGAATAAAATAGAACGACCATATAGCATTTCTTGCTACATGGTCGTTCAATAAAGTGTCATTCACGATCCCGGAATTTAGTGGGCAATAACCAGACGCTGGGTCGTGTTACCCTGTTTTATCCAGTAAAGGCCGCTGGCCAAAGCACTCACATTAAGAGTCTGTACACCTGCCTGAAGGGTAAAGGTCATCACCTGCTGTCCCAATGGTGTCATGATCGACACCTTTCCTGTATTTGCCGACGCTATATACAGTTGTCCGTTGCGTACCGGATTGGGGTATACAGTCAACGTTGTATGCGGGGCATTGTCGTGGTTTATCTCCTGAACCGTACTATAACTAAATTTCCCATCAAGATCAACCAGCTTCAAGCGGTACAGTGCAAGGGTTTCCGGCTGCAGCTCGTTGATGCGATACCTACTGTTGCTCCCCGTAGCCGGCACCTGAGCCAACTTTTGAAAATGCTTACCATCTGTTGCCTTTTCTACATCATAATAAGCCAATCCTGACTCAACAGCGCTCTCCCAGCTTAATACCGCATAAGGAGCCTTATAGCTACCCTCAAAGGCAACCAGCGTGACCGGTAAATTAATCCCACAATTTTCATCATAAACGTCGCCATTAATCGTCCAGCCTTTGCTTGTGGTAAGGGTGGTGTGGGCAGCCAAAGCCGTAGCGTCATATACCATGCCTGTGGCACCCATAGTAATATTATCGGGCGTGTTTATATTGCCCGCCCAGCCATTAAGCAGGAGCGAATAGTTGATACAATCCATACCGCAAGCTTGAAGCATCGCTGACATCGATGTGACAGATGAAAGATTCCAGGCGCTAATATCCTGGTTAAATGAAGTTGCGTTATAGAACAACTCCAACATATTGGTTACGGATGAAGTATTCCAATTGTTCAGCGGCTGATTGAAGGAAGTAGCTCCGTGGAACATAGCTAACATATTGGTTACGGAACCTACGTTCCAGGTGCTAATATCCTGGTTAAATGAAGTTGCGTTATAAAACAATTCCAACATATTGGTGACCGATGAGGTATTCCAATTGTTCAGCGGCTGATTGAAGGAAGTAGCCCCATTGAATAGCGCTAACATACTGGTCACAGAACCTACGTTCCAGTTGTTAATAGATTGATTGAACGAAGTTGCATCTCGGAACATCTCCTGGATGTTGGTCACTGATGAGGTATTCCAATTGTTCAGCGGCTGATTGAATGCAACCGCGGTATTGAACATAGCAGCCATGCTGGTTACCGAACTTACATTCCAGTTGTTCAGCGGCTGATTAAATAAAGGGGAGGAACGAAACATATCTGTCATATCAGTCACAGATGAGGTATTCCATACACCTATCGGCTGGTTAAACACATCAGCAGATTTAAACATACTGGCCATGTTGGTCACCGACCCGGTATTCCAGGTGGTAATGTCGGCATCAAAAATATCGGCATTTTCAAACATATTGAACATATTGGTCACGTTTGCTGTGTTCCAGTTGTTCAGGGCTTGATTAAATAAGGTCGCCGACCAAAACATGCCCGACATATCGGTAATGGTTCCCGTTTGCCAGGTGTTGAAGGCAGAGGTGCCTTGCAGGCCGTAACAGAAGGCAAACATTTGTGACAGGCTGGTCGCCTGGCTGAGGTTCGGAGCGTCCATAGCGGTTACGTCCAGGTTAGGACATGATCTGAACGCCTGATAAAATCCGGACCATGCCGTACTGCCCCATTGTGCTATGCCAATTAACTTTTGCTTATCCTCTGCCTGGATAAATGCCGTAAAGGAACCGGAAACAGTAGGATCTACCTTTACTCTGTAGGTTCCCGGACTGGGAAAAGTGATCAACTGATAGCTACCGGAGGTGATTGAACCGGCTACAAGCGATCCGTTGTTGGTGGCCTCATTGCCTACTTCCTCCCAGGTAATGGAATAACCATTGCCGGTACCAAAAAACCGAAGCTCATCCGGGTTGGATTGTCCGGGATTATCCGTTTGCCAAATGGTAATAAATTCATCTGCAGGACCGGCAAGTACAACCAGCGATTGTAGCAGTAGCCCTGATAACAAAAAGAGTAATTTAGATGTCATAATCTTGGTAGTTCTGGTTAGTGAAAGTGGCGAACGAAGGTATCGTTTTTGCATTACATAAATTATTACATGCACGTAATTAGCCAGTTAGCTTATGCTTACGCCATTTTGTGTTGTTGGTAAAAAAAACAGCAATAAGCGCAGGGTAGTCGGCGTACTTATTTACTAAAAATGGTCGCTTCCGGAAAGGCAGCGACCATTTTTAAGTGAACACTTACATTCTGCTTATTTAAAATCAGTTAATTCGATGTCGAATATCAGTATGGCATTGGGCGGAATTTTGGCGCCGCTGCCACGTGGCCCATAAGCTAAGTGTGAGGGTAGGATAAAAGTGGCTTTCCCGCCTTTTTTGAGCAGTAAAGCGGCTTCGTCCCAGCCTTTAATAACCTGGCGCTGACCTACGGCAAAGGTAAAGGGCTGTACGTGCTGAAACTGGGGGTCAACATTAGAATCAAATTTTTCTCCCTTCAGGTCCATACCGGTGTAATTGACGGTAGCCTGCTGTCCTGCCTGAGGTGCTGCTCCTGCTCCTGCTTCGTGGAGGATATAATACAAGCCGCTTTCCGTTTTCTGTGCGTTTTTAATGCCTTTTTCCTTCAGGTAATCCTGGATGATCTGATCGTCCTTTTTTTGCTGTACCAACTCTTTCTCTTTCTGTTCCTGTTCTATTTGTTCTTTGGTTTTGATATCCACCATTTTTACTTCCCAAACGGCATAATCGCCGGGTTTTGCCCACTCTGGTTTAGGTTGCTTGGAGCGTTCGGAAAGCGTGTCCATCAGTATCCTGAATACGGTGCTGTCGCCTGCTTTCATGGTGAGTAAGCCTTCCATCAGGTCGCCTTTCATGGCAGAAGCCTGAAACTGCTGTGTGACCGCTTCCCCATTGTTCATCTCAAAAGTATTGATCAGGACGCTATCGGCAATTTTGAACTTTACGTGCATTTCCCCGAAGTCGCCTACCTTGGCTTCCTGGGTACCCGTGCCTTTGGTAATAACTTTGGATTCCAGGCCGTTCTCGTTAGCGGTAAAACCGTCATTTTGTGCCTGCGCCGTGCAGCCAAAGGTGCCTGCAAAGGCTATTCCTGCTACAAATAATGTGGTGTATCTCATCGTTTTTAAATAGTTATTAAATAGGAATGGTTAACTCGTTTGTTTTTTATTTGCATCATGTTAAGCTACGTTATCCTAACGTTACCTGCGGCATTTTATTTTAACGCGCTTGTTTTGTAGCCACCTATGGCTGGATGTCTAGCAAAGTCTTAAGCCTGGTTACCGTTTGTTCCAGGCTTTCTGTTGAGCGCCCGCCGGCCGCGTTAAAGTGACCTCCGCCATTGAAATGGGTGGCTGCAAATGCACTTACATCTATAGCGCCTTTACTTCTGAACGACATCCGTATTTCATCTTTTTTCTCGGTCAGCAATACCGATAATTGTATGCCTTCGATGCTCAGCGGGTAATTCACCATGCCTTCGGTGTCGCCCGTACTGATAGCGAACTTTTTCTGATCCTCTTTTGACAGCGCAATGATACTGATTTTTTGCTTATCAAAAACCTCCATCTTCTGGTATAATACGTAACCGAGGAAGCGCATGCGCTCTGCCGACCAGCTATCGTATATATACTGGTGAATGATGGCATGCTCCAAACCCCGGCGTTTAAAGTCGGCCAGCATCTCGTGTACCGAAGCGGTGGTGGCAGGAAAACGAAAGGAGCCGGTATCCGTCATGGTGCCGGCATACAGGCATTGCATGACGTCCATGCTAAGGTACTGCTCATCGCCTGCCATACAAATGAAATCATAGATCATTTCGCAGGTCGAACTTTTGGAAGGCAGGCTGATGCCGTAAGCAAAAGCTTCCAGTTCCGGCTGCAGGTGATGATCTATTAATATCCGGGGCTGCGTGGCTGCCCGAAGCAGCGGTTCCATGCCCTTCACCCGGTCCAGGCGGTTAAAGTCGAGGCAAAAAATAAGGTCTGCTGCTTTGATTGCCTCAGCGGCCTTTTTGGGTTCCGCTTCAAAATTCAGCACGGTATCTATGGCTGGCATCCATTGCAAAAAGTCGGGTACTTCGGAGGGAGCTACCACTGTAGCAACATGTCCTTTTTGTGTGACGTAATGAAAGAGCCCCAATGCAGATCCCAGGGCATCAGCATCAGGCTTATGGTGCATGGTAATAAATATCTTTCTGGGGCCTGCTGCCAGTAAAGGTAATGCCGCTTCAATTGTGTTCATATTAGTTGTCGTTTCTGTATCGTACCGGAAGGCGGCGCGTTAAAATGGGTCAAAAGTATCGAAAAAAACAATGAAAGCAGGCTGGCAGATCATTTGCCGGCGGGTAAGGATTACGGTTTTTCTTCCAGCAGTCGTTCCATCACATGAAATACTGCCGGGCAGGAGGTCGCATTTTTCAAGGTCAGTTTGGGCTGTTTGAACAGTACATCCTCGTCCGTATATGGATATCGCTGACAGTCCCGGGGCCGGTCTTCATATATCGTGCAATAATTGTCTTCACCCAGGAAAGGGCAAGGCTGTGAGGTGTTGACGTAGTCGCCGTCTTCGTCCATCACCAGGTAGGTATCGATAAAGGTGGTTTCTTTCATCCTCAGGCGCTTGGCAATGCGCTTGATGTCCGGCATTTTAAACCTGGGCGAATAGTGTTTGCAACAATTGGCACACTGCAGGCAGTCGATGTGGCTAAAAGCCTCCTCATGCAGGTCGGGTAGTCGTGTCAGCAATTTGTTTTTGTTGGCACGTTTCAGTACATCCAGGTAGCTTTTTTGGTGTGCTACAGCTACTTGCTGATAATCTGATATGTCTATGTCCCGTGTAATGTTGCTTTGTTTTTATTATTGAGGTGGTTTCAGAAGCTAACTCAGCTCTTCAAAATAACCCGTCTTCTTGTTTTTCCTTACATTGTTCCAGTTGTAATACCGACCATTCATGGCTACATATACCCCTGCAGGCAGGGTTTGTGCAAAGGCAAGTGCAGCACCCAGGTTGAAAAAGCCATCGGAACTGCCAAATTTATAAGGAATCATGGCGCCTGTAATGACAATGGTCTTATTCAGTTGTTCTTTGGCCAGAAAAGCTGCTGTCTCGGCCATGGTATCGGTGCCGTGGGTAATGAGGATCTGCTCTTCCGTTACTGATTTGCAATGATGCAAAATGACTTCACGATCGGCATCCGTCATGTCCAGGCTGTCTACCATCATTAAAGTGCGTATTTCTATATCCAGTGTGCTTCTACCCAGTTTAAGCATCTCGGGTACATGGGTTTCTTCAAAATCGAGTTTCCCGTTAAGCATATCATATTCCTTGTCGAAGGTGCCGCCCGTAATGAGAATGCGTATGGCCATGGTATCGCAGTATGGATTAAAATGAGAAGTAAGGGTAGGGTGACTATATAAAGGCGGGGAAACAAAATGGTTTTGCATCCCCGCCAGCTATTCTGATTAAGCAGGCAATGCAGCCAGGCCCTTGATCAGGCCTTCCTGTAATTCCGTTTCACTTATCGGTTGTTTTTCAAACTTTTTACCCGTCACTTGTTCGTATAATTCAATATAACGATTGGATATTTCTTCTATTTTCTGATCGGTCATTTCGGGCACTTCCTGGCCTTCTTTGCCCTGAAAACCATGCTCCATCAGCCATTCCCGCACAAATTCCTTAGACAGTTGTTTTTGTTGTTCCCCTTTGGACTGGCGGTCTTCGAAGCCGTCTATATAAAAGTAACGGGAGGAGTCGGGTGTATGTATCTCATCGATCAGGTAAATCTGGTCGCCGATCTTGCCAAATTCATACTTGGTATCCACCAGGATAAGCCCGCGGTCCTTCGCCATCTGGCGACCTCTTTCGAACAAAGCGCGGGTGAGCTGTTCCAGTTGTGTGTAATCGGCTTCGCTCACCAGGCCCTGGGCTATAATTTCCTCACGGGAAATGTCCTCATCATGCCCTTCGTGGGCTTTGGTGGTAGGAGTAAGGATGGGCTCGGGGAAGAAGTCATTTTCTTTCATCCCTTCGGGCAAAGCTACGCCGCAAAGACTGCGCGCGCCCGTTTTATAGGTGCGCCAGGCATGCCCCGTAAGGTTGCCCCGAATGACCATCTCTACCGGAAAGGTATCACACTTAAGACCTATGGTTGCATTAGGAAGGCTGTGGCTGTCCAGTACCCAGTTGGGAACAATATCCTTAGTGGCTTCCAGCGCCAGTGCTGCGATCTGGTTGAGCACCTGCCCTTTAAAAGGGATACTGCGTGGCAGTACTACGTCGAAGGCAGAAATCCGATCACTTACCACCATAGCGAGGTACTTGTCGGCAATGGTATATACATCACGCACTTTACCTTTGTAAAATGCCGTTTGGTTGGGTAATTGTAACATAGAATGGTAAACTTTAAATATGAGGAGGCAAAAGTACGGCTGAAAATTGAAAAAAGAAGCTTTGGTTTATGCTTACTTCCGGGACCAAGTGCCTTATGTCAGCAAGGTAACCATACTACCGGCTACCAGACCCGTTACCGCACCCCATATCAGGATGTATTTTTGATAAGGGGCAACTGAATGCCGGCAGGCCGTCAGTATTTTCTCCTTAGGGATCTTGTTGACCTGCTGTTCCAGTAGTAGGGGTATGTTTATTTGTGTACTTAGCTGTTGTCCGTATTGTTGTATCAGTTGTGGTAAAAGCTCATGAAGTTCATCCATCAGTACGGCTTTCAGGCTGGCCAGGGTTTTTTCACCTACGAACATGGCGATCATAGGCATTTTCTCTTGTAGCCGCTGGTTCAGAAAGCGATCAATATGTTGTTCCACAAAGGGCTGCAGTCGCGTCGCCTGCCTCGGGTCTGCTATTTTTTCGAGCAGGTCTTCCACAGGTAGCTGAGCAGCGAGCACGTTGGCCGCCCGGGGTAGCAGCTTGGTGACCCTGGCCGGAAGCCAGCGGTACAGCAGCCAGATCCAGGCCAGGTAGTGGAGCAATGCTCCTGACAGGGTAGCCACAACGAGGGGCAACAGATAAGGACTCATGGGGCAAAAATAGCCAGCTGTTTGGGATAAATAAAAATTAAATAAGGAAATAGTAACTTTGCACTCTTTCTTCTATACAAGCACCATTTACATATACACCGACAATAGTTTATTATGATCAATATTACCCTGCCCGACGGTTCTGTAAGGCAATATGAAGCGGGTGTGTCTGCCCTGGATGTGGCACGATCCATCAGTGAAGGTCTGGCACGTAAGGTGCTGGCCGCCGAACTGGATGGCGTTGTGCAAGATGCTTTTAAGCCCATTGAACAAGATGCGCATGTAAAATTACTCACATGGGACGATCAGGGCGGCAAATCCACCTTCTGGCATAGTTCGGCCCACTTGCTGGCCGAAGCGATAGAAGCTATTTTCCCGGGTACCAAGTTTGGCATAGGTCCGGCTATTGAAACCGGCTTTTATTACGACCTGGATCTTGGCGACCGGAAGATAGAGGAAGAAGACCTGCAAAAGATAGAACGTAAAATGAAGGAGCTGGCGGGTCAGAAAGAAAAGTTTGTACGTACGGAAGTGTCCAAGGCAGACGCCTTAAAGTATTTTACGGAAAAGGGTGATGCGTATAAGCTGGAGTTGATTGAAGGACTGGAAGACGGTACCATCAGTTTTTACCAGCAGGGTAACTTCACTGACCTTTGCCGCGGGCCGCATATCCCCAACACCGGGTTCATCAAGGCGATCAAGCTGACCAATATTGCAGGGGCCTACTGGCGGGGCAATGAAAAGAATAAGATGCTAACCCGTATTTACGGGGTCACTTTTCCGGCCCAAAAGGAGCTGGAAGCCTATCTGCAATTGCTGGAAGAGGCCAAGAAGCGTGATCACCGGAAACTGGGCAAGGAGCTGGAATTATTTGCTTTTTCGGAGAAGGTAGGTAGCGGCTTGCCGTTATGGTTGCCCAAAGGTGCCATGCTGCGCCAGCGTTTGCAGGATTTCTTACA
>JBEBUO010000036.1:0-15482 GCA_040393285.1 Taibaiella helva
ATAATTATATTTGCCGGCATAATGAACGCCGTAGCACAATATTATTTTGGCTTTTTCTACTTCTTTTTTAGAAGTGGAGCGGGGTTTCGTTTGTTCTCATAATTAGATTCAGTATTTAATTAGCATACAGATCCCGGTCCTTCACAAGACCGGGATTTTTTATTTTATCCTATACCGAAAACCAGCGCGTTATAGTTTATGACAAAGAAAATAGCCATACAGGGCTTCCAAGGATCCTTCCATGAGATGGCAGCCCGCAACTACTGGGGTGGCGATATTGCCCTGTCGTATTGTGCTACTTTCAGGGAAGTAGTGAAGCGGGCGGTTGCAGACGCGGATGCAGGCGGTGCACTCATGGCTATAGAAAATTCTATTGCCGGTAGTATTTTGCCGAACTATAATTTACTGCGGGAAAGTGGGCTTCATATTGTGGGGGAAGTGTACCTGGAGATCCGGCAGCAACTCCTGGTCAATCCGGGTGTGCGACTAGAAGATATCCGGGAGGTCCATTCCCATCCTATGGCCATTCTGCAATGCCTCGATTTTTTGGCAGCGCGCGATTGGAAGCTGGTTGAAACGGAGGATACGGCGCTAAGTGCCAGATATGTTCATCAGCAAAAAAGCAAACATATCGCAGCTATAGGCGCTACACTGGCTGCAGCACTTTTCGGATTGCATATCATAGCTCCGGATATACATAGTGTGCCGCACAATTATACCCGTTTTCTGGTCCTTTCGCGTACCCCTGTTTCCGGGCAGGAAGCCAATAAGGCTTCCCTGTATTTTCAGACCGATAATGAAAGTGGCAGACTGGCTGCGATTTTGCAAAGCATAGCGGGGCAGGGCATTAACCTGACCAAGTTACAAAGTATGCCGGTTCCCGGTGGTCGCTGGCAATACGGATTTTATGCCGATATGGAATTTGAACACCTTTCGGATATGGAGCAAGCCTTAGATCAATTGCGCTCTTGTACCAGGGAGTTGCTCGTTTATGGTAAGTATAAAAAGGGAAATATCAATACGGAGGCATTATGATACACGAAACCAATATTGAAGCGAAGAGAACAGCAAAGCGGTTGCAAGGCATCGGGGAATACTATTTTTCTGCGAAACTTAGGGAAATAGAGCTGTTGAACAAGGAAGGAAAAGGTATTATCAACCTGGGGATAGGTAACCCGGATCTGCCACCACATCCTGATGTGATCTGGCAGTTGCATCAGGAAAGTGCGCAGACAACGGCACATGGATATCAGGGGTATAAAGGCACTCTGGATTTACGTAAGGCGTTTGCGGCCTGGTATCGGAAGTGGTACCATGTTGATCTGGATCCGGAAACGGAGCTATTACCGCTTATGGGTTCCAAAGAGGGGATCATGCATATTTGCATGACCTACCTCAATGAAGGCGATCAGGTATTGGTGCCTAACCCGGGCTATCCTGCCTATGCCAGTGCGGTAAAGCTCGCCGGAGGTGTCCCTGTGTTCTACGCATTGCAGGAACAGCAGCAATGGATGCCGGATTTTAATGCATTGCAGCAATCAGACCTTTCTAAGGTGAAACTTATGTTTGTCAATTACCCGCACATGCCTACCGGTAAAGCCGCGAGTATGGAGCTATTTGAAGCGCTGGTGCAATTTGCCACGCAGCATCAGATCTTATTGGTACACGACAATCCATATAGCTTTATCCTGAATGAAGAACCATTGAGCATACTATCGGTGGCTGGTGGAAAATCGGTGGCCCTGGAATTGAACTCGCTGAGCAAATCACATAATATGGCCGGATGGCGGATAGGGATGCTGGCCGGTGACCGGGTAAGCATTGAGGAAGTGTTACGCTTCAAAAGCAATATGGATAGCGGTATGTTTTTGCCTTTGCAACTGGCGGCTGTCCGTGCATTAAGCCTGGACCAGAACTGGTATGCGTCTATGAATGCCATGTATCGGGCAAGGCGGGAGGCGGTGTATACCATGCTGTCGGCGTTGGGCTGCAGTTTTGATCCCGCACAGACGGGTATGTTTGTCTGGGCCCGGGTACCAGATGGCTATGCCGATGGCTATGCGTTTAGCGATGAGTTGCTGTATCACTACGGTGTGTTCCTTACACCTGGTGGCATTTTCGGATCAGAAGGAAACGCCTACATCAGGATAAGTCTTTGTAAGGCCGTAGACCAAATTGATATAGCCAGGACCCGCATCAGTCCTGTAGCGGTGCTCCTGTCCTGATTGCGAAAGCGGCATTTCCTCATTTTAAGGCGCTGCGCGGCCTTCAATGCGCTTATAGTATTTTTTTAATCATGCAGTTAAAAAGGGAAGCAGGATACCAATATCATGAATACCTTTGAAGTACGGCATGGATCTGTGGGTACTCATTCAAATAAAATCTAAAGCCCTGAAAAATGTCAACGAAACCAAGTATCATGGAAAAGGAACAAATCAATGCAGTCTGGAACAAACGCCCCCTGATCATTTCCGGTCCTTGCAGTGCCGAAACCGAGCAACAGGTCGTACAGACCGCTTTACAACTAAAAGCAACGGGTATGGTCGATGTGCTGCGGGCGGGTATATGGAAGCCGCGTACCCGGCCGGGTAACTTTGAAGGTGTCGGTGCGAAAGGCCTGCCCTGGTTGCAGCAAGCTAAAGACCAGACCGGCCTGCCGCTTGCGGTAGAAGTGGCCACCGCCAAGCAGGTAGAAGATGCCCTGCACTTCGGCATTGATATACTCTGGGTAGGTGCGCGTACCACGGTCAACCCCTTTAGTGTACAGGAGCTGGCCAATGCCTTGCGTGGCGTAGATGTGCCGGTTTTCATCAAGAATCCGATCAACGCCGAATTGGAACTTTGGATCGGTGCACTGGAGCGTGTGGCTGCGGCGGGGGTTAGAAACATAGGACTGATCCATAGGGGATTCTCGTCTTATGCAAATACCGAATTCAGGAATGCACCTATGTGGCACCTGGCCATAGAAATGAAACGCCGGTATAAGGATTTACCCTTCCTGATTGATCCTTCGCATATCTGTGGTAACCGGCATATGCTCCAGGACGTCACCCAGCATGCTATTGATCTGGATTATGATGGTGTCATCATTGAAAGTCATATAGACCCGGATAATGCCTGGAGCGATGCACGCCAACAGATCGTGCCGCAGCAGGTACAGGCATTGCTCAAGGGCATTGTTTGGCGGGAAGAAATGGTGGTCTCCGAGGAATTACACAGTCATCTGGAACGGTTTCGGCAACAGATTAACCAGTTGGATGACGAGATACTGCAACTCTTATGTCAGCGGATGAAAATAGCGGAACAAATAGGCCGCTATAAAAAGGAGCATAATATTACGATATTACAAACCAACAGATGGAATGAAGTATTGGAACGGGTAGGAAAAAAGGGGGAGCAATCCGGATTAAGCCCGGATTTCATTAGCCGGTATTTTGACGCGATACATATGGAAAGTATCAAACACCAGGATATGGTGATGAACCAATAAACGAATTTTTATAAGCCCTTTTATACATGGAGTCTCACGAGATTAAATATACCGGTGCCACCAGTACCTTCTACTTCAACGGGTCCTTTGACGAGCTGAAGACGCTGGCACCTATTGAACATACGTTCCTCATTACAGACGAGCACCTGATGATGCATTACCAGGCCTCCTTGAAACACTGGCCGGTAATCGTTATTCCTCCGGGAGAGTCATCTAAGTCCCTGGACGTGCTGGATGACATCATTCGCCAGCTGATTGCCTTGGATGCCGGGCGAGATGCACTGATTGTTGGTTTAGGTGGCGGCGTGGTTACCGATATTGCCGGCTTTGTAGCCGGTATCTACAAGCGGGGCGTACGTTGTGCCCTGATGCCGACCTCTATACTGGCTATGGTGGATGCGGCCATTGGTGGTAAAAACGGGCTCGACATCGGCGATTATAAAAACATGATGGGCCTTATCCGGCAGCCGGAGTTTTTATTGTATGATTATGAGCTGCTCAGCACCCTTCCCGAAGAAGAATGGGTCAATGGCTTTGCAGAGATCATCAAGCATGCCTGTATCCAGGATGAGGATATGTTTGCTGCGCTGGAACAACACACTTTGCAGGATTATCAAGAAGATCCGAAACTGCTGGATGCATTAATCCGGCGCAATGCCTTATTGAAGGCCGGTATCGTACAGGCAGATGAGTGGGAGCATGGGGAAAGAAAATGCCTGAATTTTGGGCATACCCTGGCACATGCCATTGAAAATGTGTACCAATTGCCGCACGGACATGCGGTGGCTATCGGTATGGTGGTGGCGGCAAAGCTGTCTGCAGGTCTTTGCGGATTTGCCGATCAGGATCGGTTAGTGAATCTGCTGCAACAATACGGACTACCTGTTTCTTTTTCATTTGACCCGGACCGGGCCGTACAATATTTGCTGGCCGATAAGAAGCGGGCCGGAAATAAAGTGAGTTATGTTTTACTGGAAGGAATAGGGAAAGCGATCATAAGGCCTTTGCCTATTTCCGAGATCAAAACAGCCTGGACATAAATGCAACAAGATAACCAGATGCAGGTAGCCATTAAACCGTCGGCAATAAGGGGAACCCTTACAGCACCAGCCTCCAAGAGCGCCATGCAGCGTGCCTGTGCGGCTGCACTATTGCGCGAGGGTACAACGGTGATTTATAACTATGGTACTTCAAATGACGATAAGGCCGCGCTTCAGATCATTCAGGATTTAGGCGCGGTGGTGACGTATCAGGACGATAATAGGCTTACGGTCCAATCAGAAGGGGCTGCTCATCTGCAATGCCCTACCAGGCGCCTGCATTGCCAGGAAAGTGGCCTCTCCATACGCATGTTTACGCCAATTGCAGCAATGACGACCGGGGAGATCAGCATAAGCGGATCGGGAAGCCTTGCGAAACGACCTATGGATTTTTTTGATGCCATTTTACCACAATTGGGCGTGTCCGTTTCGAGTAATCAGGGCTATTTACCCCTAAAGGTTAAGGGCCCGCTACAACCGGCTGATCTGATAATAGATGGTTCATCCAGCTCGCAATACCTCACCGGCTTGTTGTTTGCTTATTCGGCAGCAGGCGCATCGGCCGTCAGTATACAAGTGCATCACCTGAGCAGTAAGCCTTATATCGACCTGACCTTAAGTGTAATGGCTGCCTTTGGCATGCACTTGCCGGAGCAACGCAATTATGAAACATTTTATTTTCCAGAAAGGCTGACCAATAATATGCCCCGGCAGTCATCTTCAGAGAGAAGTTTATCCTTCACAGTAGAAGCGGATTGGAGTGGAGGTGCTTTCCTTTTGGTAGCGGGGGCTATAGCCGGATCCGTCACCGTGAAAGGTCTGGATCCTTTTTCTACCCAGGCCGACAAGAAAATCCTGGAGGCCTTGCAGGACGCTGGTTGTCGCTTGTCCATTCAGGCAGAACAGGTCGAAGTGTCGCGGGCGCCGTTGCGGGCTTTTCATTTTAATGCGGTAGATTGCCCCGATCTTTTTCCACCTTTGGTGGTATTGGCGGCTTGCTGTGCAGGTACCTCCGTTATAGAGGGCTTGCACCGGCTGGTGCATAAGGAAAGCAACCGGGCTGAAACCTTAAAGCAGGAGTTTGCAAAACTGGGTGTGGCCATCAGTTTCCAGGAGGATATGATGCTGGTGACAGGCGGCCCCATAAAAGGCGCTGTGGTCCAATCGCATCATGACCATCGTATTGCTATGGCCTGCGCTGTTGCTGCTTTGGTGGCGGACGGGCCTGTGACGATAACAGGTGCATCCGCTGTTGAGAAGTCCTACCCGGGCTTTTACGAAGACCTGAGGGCGCTTTGTGTTGCGGACGTGCAGCAGTAAGTCTGTATTTTATTTACCATTTTGAATCATTAATTTCACGGTATGAATAGTTTCGGTCGTGTATTCAGGGTTACGGTTTTTGGGGAATCGCATGGCCCATGCGTTGGGGTGAGCCTGGACGGGGTGCCTCCGGGAATTGCCTTGCAGGAAAGTGATTTTCTTCCCGACCTGGAACGGCGTAAGGGAGGCCTGCAAAAGGGTACTACCCCGAGGAAGGAAGAAGATGTGCCGCATGTGCAAACGGGAATCTTTAACGGTTACACCACCGGGGCACCGCTTACTATTTTATTTGACAATAAAAATATACGTAGTCAGGATTACGAAAAGCAGCGGGACATCCCTCGTCCGGGTCATGCGGACTTTGTAGCCCATCATAAATTTCAGGGATTTGAAGATTACAGGGGCAGTGGGCACTTCAGCGCGCGGCTTACCGTAGGGATAGTGGCTGCGGGTGTGGTGGCTAAGAAGATGTTGCCTGCTGTTCGTATCCAGGCCAGGGTTACCGAGGTAGGTGGTCTGCCCGATGTGGAAAGCGGCTTGCAAAGAGCTATTGATGCGAAGGACAGCGTGGGTGGTATTATTGAGTGCTGTACCGAAGGGCTGCCTGTAGGCTGGGGTGAACCCTTCTGGGATAGTGTGGAATCTGTGTTGGCCCATGCCTTATTTGCCATCCCTGCTGTTAAGGGAGTGGAATTCGGTGCTGGTTTTGCAGCAGCAGCTATGTTTGGCTCCGAGCACAATGATGCTCTTGAAAATGCGGCAGGCCAGACCAGGAGCAACCATGCCGGAGGGATTGTGGGCGGTATCAGTAATGGCAATGAGCTGGTGTTCAGAATAGCCGTAAAGCCTACTTCCTCTACGCCAAAGGAGCAACAATCTTTTAACTGGACAAGCGGGAACCTGGATACTTTCTCTGTAAAAGGGCGTCATGACCTTTGTGTGGCCTTACGCGCACCGGTTATTGTGGAGGCGATGACAGCCATAGTTCTGGCTGATTTTTCGAGCTTGTACCAACCGAAGACCGGATAGTTCTGCTCCCGGTTTCGCGCGTATGCAGCGTATCGTTTTTGGGTAGGTGTCTTGCGTCACGGAAACGATGTATTTATTGAAATAGTGCATTGAGCGTGGTAGAAAAGGATTTCCTGATGTTTACTTGTTGGATAATGCTCGCATCACTTACCCGATCGTACAAGTACTCCACGCTTCGAAGCCCACCCTGCATACTTGCCGAAATAAGCGTTACTACTTTCAGTCTGTTCTTTTCGTTCATTGCAAAGATATGAACGAGACGCCGGCCAGGAATAGAGCCACTATAACGAGCGGTGTATTATTCCTTATTAGGTTCCTCTCTCTTTTCCCTTAATATGCTGACTATTAAATAGATAATCGGCAATATCCCGAAAAGGGCATGTAAAACGGTGATTCTAATTTTTCCATACTCCCGGTAACTTAAAGACAGGAAAATAGCATTAACCATTATTATTACGCCTGCCAATAAATACGTTTGTTTTTTTAGGGTCTTCATAGTTACAAAGCTATAAATAATTTATTCAGGTCGCCTCTGGGCGGGGTCATATCAAGAAGCTTATACAGCGCCTCAGCAAAGCTTTATTTAAGGGTTTTTCGGACAAATTGTCGTTCTTATCCTTTCGGATAGATTAATTATTTGATAATCATTAGATTATATGAACAAAGAAGAGCTTGCAGGCTAAAGATTCGACTTCGGGTGATGCTTTTTTGCCTCTGTTTTCATTATATAGCCTTTAGAAAAAAAATGGATAGCTATCCATCACCCAACGCATAGCTATCCAGGGAGCAATGGAAAGCTATCCATTACCCGATGGGAAGCCCTGTTTTTGCCACCCGATAAGCTTGCATGCCCGCCAAAATGGCATTTAATGATGCGTTTATCATTTTCAAGGCGGGAAGCGGGCCAGGTTTCAGGATTATGCCTTAATTTCGCCTTATGTTGCGTATGATAAGCCTCTTTTTATTAAGCCTGCTGGCTTCCGGTTGCGGGGTGTACAGCCTTTCCGGGGCCAGTATAGCGGGTAAGACGATCAATATGCACATCCTTGAAAATAAGGCGATGAACGTCGTGCCTGCGCTGAGTGCCACCCTTACGGACAAGATCAGGAATCGTATCCTGGCTCAAACGGGCTTAGCTGCTGTCAATACCGACAATGCGGATTATGATATACAAGGCGCCATTACCGGCTATAATGTAACCATTACCGGCTTACAAGGACAAACGCAGGCGTCCCAAAACAGGCTGACGATATCAGTGGAAATAGATTTTCAGAACAGGAAAGATGAGAAAGCCAGTTTTAAGCAAACCTTTAGCCGTTTTGCAGATTTTGCAGCCAACCAACAACTACAGGCGGTAGAGGCTGGCCTGATTGAAGAAATAGCCAACCAACTGGCCGAGGATATCTTTAATAAGGCCTTTGTTAACTGGTAGTTTTAAAAAAATTATAATTCTTTATTATTGATCACTGCTGTAACTATAGACAATTGGTTGAAAGAGCCCCATCAGCTACAGGAAGTAGCCCCGGCAGCGTTGGCAGAATTTGCTACGGCCTTCGGTTACTTTCAACCCATTCACTACCTGAAACGCCTTAGTGAACCGGCCGCAGATGAGGCGGGATATTTTGCCCTGCGCCAGCTTTTCCCCGCCAATCCCATTCTGCTTCATGAGTTAAGAACACGTGCTTTGTCGCGCCCCCCGGATGTGCCGGCGGTTGAAGCTGCCATGGTGGCCCCCGAAGCGGAGGAAGCAGGGACCGGCGTGCCGATAGATATGCCGCTGCAAACCGATTATTTTGCCAGTCAGGGCATTGAGGTGCCCGCCGCATTGCCGGAGTTAGACAGCATGGTGCCTGAGGAAGCAGCTCCGGTGGAAGCGGAAAAGGAAAAATCACTGATGGTGATGATGACATTTGCCGAGTGGCTGGTGCATATGCAGTCCAAAAACAGGAAAGAAAAGGAAGAAGAGGCAGATAAAAAGGCATTGAAAACCATGTGGCAGAAACAAAAGCTGGCAGCCGCTATTGAAGAAGAGGATGAGGAAATTCCGGAATCTGTTTTCGAGATGGCTGTGAATTCGATATCCAGAAATGATGAATGGGTAAGTGAATCTTTGGCCATGGTGTATGCCAAGCAGGGTAAGAAAAAACAAGCTATTGAAGTATATCGAAAATTAAGTTTGCTGGATCCTGAAAAAAGCGTTTATTTTGCTGCCAAAATAGAGCATTTACAAAAAGATTTAGAAGTATGACCACATTATTAGTCGTTCTTATCCTTATAGCCTGTGTGGTGATGGGATTTTTTATCCTGGTGCAGAAGCCAAAGGGTGGTGGTTTGTCCGGTGCTTTCGGTAGCTTAGGTTCGCAGGTAATGGGCGTGCAGAAGAGTGGCGATATGATGGAAAAGGGTACCTGGTACACCATGGCCATTATTGGCATACTGAGCATCGTAGTGGTATTTGTAAATCCTGCTGTGACACCACGTCCTCAGGAGGCTGCTCCTACCCAACAGCCTGCACAGCAGCAGCCAGCGCAACAACCTGCACAACAGCAGCCTGCGCCCGCTCAATAGGCGATATTAAAAAATATAACCGATGCCCGCTCCCTGTAGTGGGCATTTTTTTTAGCCAGGCTTCCTTTTTTGTGCTGATAGCCATAGCTTTGTTTTTTATCTTAACTTAAGATACTTATGAAAAAGATCATTCAAGTCGTATTGCTCCTGTTCAGCCTGTTGCCTTTGAGCGGTTTTGCTCAGGGCCTGAAGTCATCCGGAAGCCCTGTGATGTGGGACTTCTCAGTGTCACAACAGGAGCCGGGTACTTACCGTGTGGAGGCCAAAGCCATACTCCAGCCCGGATTTCATATCTGGGCGCTGGATGCAGGGGGCGACGGCTCCCTTATCGCTACTTCCTTTGTTACGCAAGACGTAGCTGAAGGTGAGTGGAAGGATAAAGGTTGGATGGAAAGTAAGGCTCCGGTAGTACAGCGACTTGAATTTATTGAAGGTGCTATCCGCTGGCATGAAAAGGAGATCAGCTTTTACAGGGAAATCAATGCCCCGGGAGGCACCGAGGTAAATGGTACGGTAACTTTTCAGACTTGTAATGACCAGATGTGTTTCCCTCCCGAAGATCTGGACTTCTCTATCGTATTGCCCGAGTAAGCTGTGTGGTGCCAAACCGGTAAAACAGCTACAAAACAAGTAAGGCTGGAAGTACATGCTTCCAGCTTTACTTGTCGGTCATACACTTGTCTTTGCTCAAATCCTTAATTGCCGGCTGCCAGGAGTACCTGCCAGGCCTGGCTAATTTTATGCTCTTTCAGGAGTTCCTTGGCATACTGATGCAGGCTCTGTTCCAGCAGACTGGCATTGCCATTGTGGGTTTTGAGCAGCTCATTAAGCCGGTCGTCATGTTGCATTTGGCTCACTATAGGCAACTCGCTGATATTGGCCAGCATACCCAGGTCATTGCCCGAGAGGATACGGCTGTGGCGGATGGCCTCGGGCAACTGATCCCAGCCAATACCCAGGTCCAGGTTAGGCTTAGGCACTTCAAATACGGCATCGCCGGAGGCCCGGCAGTAATAATCCTGCCCCATGCGGGCTACGAGGTCGATCTTATGCGGGTCAATTTGCCGGTCGTCGTCCAGGATACGTTCGTCGATATGCATCCTGAGCACCTCACAAATCACCAGGTTAGCGGCACCACCTTCCTGGCTGGTTTCTATCACCTGCAATACCTTGCATTCTAGGTTTACCGGCGATTCTTTTACCCGGAAGGGTTTCACCAGCTCAGCGGGCAGGGCGGTGAAGCCCGATTTTTCAAACTCGTTGACCTCCTTAGGGTATTCACAACTGGCTACATTGGTCTGCTGTACCATCGCATAAGTCACCACATTGATCACGACCTCACCCGTTTCGCGGATGTTTTCGAGTGTGTGCTTAATGGTATTGTTGCGCACCCTTCGGGCAGGAGAAAAAACGCAAATCGGTGGCTTGCTGCCAAATACATTAAAGAAGCTGAAGGGCGACAGGTTGGGACGGCCCGCTTTATCAACTGTGCTGGCAAAACATATGGGTCGGGGCGCAATGCTGCCCAGCAGGTAAGCATGTAGTTGCTTGGTACTTATTTCACCGGGAGTAATGATCATACACAACAATTCAATTCGCGGCCTCCATTAGCCGCGAGGGGTCGCAAATATACACAGATTTCACCTTTAATAGGTGCCTGGGGAGGAATTGCAAAAATTATTCAAATAGCCGTTAATGCTTAATTTAAAGTAAAAATTTTACGACCTTCGCAAGGTTTATTTTTTGTTTGCCATCCGTTTAATTCCAAGCATTTAGTGCTCAATTTTTTCAGGAGTAACAATCCATTGGCCGTTATTATGCTGCTGTTGCTGGCCATCTGCTGCAAGCTGCCTGTGTTGTGGCATCCTGAATTGCCGGTGCTTCATGGCGACAGCCAGTTGATATGGATTCAGATGGCAGCAATCATTACCAGGGCTTTGGGTCACAATGCTTTTCTGGTGTCCTCTTTTTCCCTCCTCAACATTGTAGGGCAGGCGTTGATGCTCAACAGGATATCCAATAGTCACCATATCCTGCCTAAGAACAGTTATCTGCCGGCAATGACCTATGTGCTGCTTACCTCCTTGTTTGTAGAATGGAATTACCTGTCTGCCGCCCTGGTGGCCAATTGGTTTCTTCTGGCTACCTACAACTCCCTGTTTAAGCTGCATGCCCAGGAACAGGCAAGAAAGGAGATCTTTAATATAGGCTGTTTTTTATCCCTCTCCGCCTTGCTGGTATTCCCTAATATCATTTTGCTGATCCTGGTGTTTATCGTACTGCGGCTACTGCGTCCTTTTAAAGCGGCTGAGTGGATGGTAGGCCTGCTGGGTATACTCACCCCCCTTTATTTTCTCACGGCTATCCTGTACCTGACCGACCGCCTGCACCTGATGCGGCAAATGATTGCGATAGGTTTTGAATGGCCGGGGCCGGTGGCGCACCCCGCGTTTATCTTTATCCCTTTAGTGCTTATTGCTTTGTTGTTTTTTTTCGGCGCCTTTTACCTCAATGGTTTTATGAGCCGTATGCTTACCCTGACTAAAAAGTTATGGTACGTCATCATCGCCGGGCTATTTTTAGGATTACTGGCCGGTACCTTTACGGTGGCTAAGGGCTATAATCAGTGGCTGGCCGCCTTGTTACCCGGTGTGTGGATCATGAGTAACCTGTGGTTTGCAGAAACAAGAAAATGGCTGAGCCGTATTTTATTCTATTTGTTGTTAGTAGTTGTTATTTTTGTACAATGGTTTCCGCATTAAGCGCACCTGTTTTTGATTTGTATTCAATTTTTTTCATCTAAAATAAACCAACGAAAGCCGCGGCCCTTTAGGTAGCGCCGGACGCTTTTGATTAATCAGCTCCTTTGTTATGAAATTTGGAATCGTAGTTTTCCCCGGATCTAATTGTGATCGTGACATGCAGCATGCCCTGGAAAAAGACCTGGGTCAGGAAGTGGTGATGCTATGGCATAAGGACCGTGACCTGAGTGCATTTACCACCGATGATTGTATCGTACTGCCCGGGGGATTTTCCTATGGTGATTACCTGCGCTGCGGTGCCCTGGCCCGTTTTAGTCCTATGATGGAGCAGGTGATTGAATTTGCCGGTCGCGGAGGCAAGGTGCTGGGGGTATGCAATGGATTCCAGATATTGTGTGAGGCAGGATTGCTGCCGGGGGTGCTGTTGCAGAACGATAACCAGCGTTTTATTTGTAAAAATGTACATATCCGGAAAGTAGGATCGGGCAATCTTATTGCCGACCAGGTGCCGGATGCGGCACTTCAGATTCCTATAGCACATGGAGAAGGGCGATACTTTGCCGATGATGAAACCATTGCCCGCTTAGAAAAAAATAAGCAGATCGTTTTCCAGTACTGCAACGAAAGCGGGGTGGTGGATGCGAGCTTTAACCCCAATGGTGCTAAAAATGATATTGCCGGGATTTGCAACGAGCAACGTAATGTATTTGGTATGATGCCCCATCCTGAGCGTGCTTGCAGCGAGGACCTGGGTAATACCGATGGCCGCCATATTTTGTCTGCCCTGATCAGGAGCTTGTCCTGATATCCTGTTTCTACGCGGGTGCAACCGCCTTCTGTGTGTCTGGAATTCAGGTCATAGATAGACATGTCTTTACTTGATAAAATCTCTGGTCAGGCTCAGCAGTAGCGGCAACGGCGCCGACTCCAGGGGATGTTTACAACCAGGAAGCACAGCCAGACGTGCGCCGGGTACAGCCTGTACCGCATCGCGGGTTTCCTGTATGCTCACCATCCGGTCCTGGTCGCCCACCATCATTTGTACGGGAACGGTGAGGTCGCCCAGCCGTTCCGGCGACAGCGGGGCCTGACCGCCCAGTTGCAGCATCATCTCGCCTGTGGCGGTCAACAAATTTTTCCATTTATCTGCACCATGCCAGGTTGCCAATTGCCGGGCATATGCCGGAACCTTCTCCTGCAGTACATCGGCCTGCAACATAGCCTGTTCTTTCCTGGCTGCTGCAGTCGTCCAGTTCATTTTTACCGCCAGGGTAAGCACCGATGCTACGCTTTCAGGATGTCTGAGGGCATACAGTAGTGCTACATAGCCGCCCAGACTATAGCCAAAAAAGTGGACCTGATGCAGACCTTTTTCCGAAATAAATTGCTCCAGTTGTTCCAGCAAGTGCGCCATGCCAATGCCCGCTTCCGTAAGGGGTTGGGGACCATGGCCCGAAAAGCAAAGTGTATGGATATCGAAATGGGGCTGTAATAAAGAAGCCAGTTCTGTAAACTGATCCGGATGTCCTAAGGCACCATGAAGCAGTAGGATAGTTGGTTGCATAGCGGGCGTATAGGAGATTTATAAAGAGCTTAGGGCAAAGATGGGGATATTGCTGTGAAACGCCAAAGCCTCGGTGGTGCTGCCTTTAAACAGGGTATGCCAGAAGCCGTGTTGTTGCAGGATAGCGACAATCATTTGCGCCTGGTTAGCGGCGGCAAAGGCCACTACTTCTTTCGGCACGTTGGTGCCTTCTTCAAAATGGAAGCTGGCCCCAATCCCATCAAACATCATATGCGCGGCATGCTGTCCGGCATTGACTTCCCGGGTCACGGTTTGTGTGCTGTCGTTATTAACGTTGAGTACCATCAGCTTGGCCCCGCTGGCCAGAATCATATCGTTGATGGCGCCGGAAGGTGTTTGCTCCAGCATGCCGGACTGCAGTTGCAAGGCGAGTACAACGGTCTTTACCGGCTGGAACGTACAAGCCGGCGGTACAATCACTACCGGACACCGGGCTTCCTGAGCTACTTTGATGGTGGTGCTGCCAATTACTTTTTGCGCCAGCTTGCCTTTACCGCTGAGGCCCATTACAATGTGGTAGCCCTTGCGTTTTTGCATGGTCTGATTCAGGTAGGCCAATACAGGTTCCTGGTTGGTTTCCATACTGATTTCCGGACAACCGGGCAATTGCTGTAATTGCGCCTTAAGCTCCTGAAGCGCTTGCCGGGATTTGGCCTCCACGCCTTCCGGGCCTATTTCGGCCATGCCATCATCGGCAATATAGCTATGGTACAAGTGCAGTTTGTCCTGGCCCAATTGTGCTGCCCATTGGCAGGCGTAGCGCGCTGCATTCATGGAAGTAGTCGAAAAGTCTACCGGTACGATGATCATTTGTTTGCGTTTTATTTGTCAGCAAGTTACCGAAAATCCTTTTTGCTACAGCTGACAAAAATCAGTTTTGCCAGACTTAACCTAATCGTCATGATGGGTTTAAACCCAATGTTCGGATTCTTTTTGCAGTGCCATCGTTTGTGTGGTGGGAAAGGCATGCCCGTTCAGCTCCCGCACCGGTATAATGCCCCGGAGGGCATTGGTCAAAAACAGTTCCTCTACTTGTAGCAGTGCTTCCGGACCGATCTCACTTTCCAGGGCCATGGCATGACGGAGTACTTGTTTCCTGAAAATGCCGGCTACACATCCTTCCGTCAGGGCGGGCGTATAAAGCTGTCCGTCTTTTATCCAAAACAGATTGGCTATGGTGCTTTCCACCACCCGCCCGTGCTGGTTGAGCAGGAGCGCATCGTCCAGACCCTGTGCTTTGGCCTCTTGCCCGGCCAGGTAAAAGCATTGCCGCTCTGTCGACTTAAGGGCGGCTAAAGGATGCGCATAGCGGATTGCCGTTTGTGCTATGCTCAGGCTGATAGGAGGACTGGGCGCTACCACCATCGGGCCTGCCTGTAGCCACCAGCCTATTTTTCCGTTAGCATCAGGACCTGTTTGTAGTCTGAGGCGTAGGCTGGCGCCGCTCATTCCGACAGTCGTTTTATTCACTTCGGTGGCAAAGAAGCTGCTGGTCCATGGATGCTCAGTCAGGCCAAGGGCCTGTAGGCCATCTGTAAGGCGTTGGTGGTGGGCTCCAAAGAAACGCACTTCCCCATTTCTGTACAGCATGGTTTCGATCAGGCCTATACCGGGTAGCAGTCCTGAAGGACGGATCTTGGTTTGCCCTTCCTTTTCTACCTGCCCGTTTATGTTGCTTACCGTATAGG
>JBEBUO010000037.1:0-15437 GCA_040393285.1 Taibaiella helva
ACATAACTTTCAAATCCGGCACTTGCACTGAGGCTTACTTCAGGTCCGCACACCGCGGTGTCGTAAGCCAGGTTGGGAAGGGTATCACCACCCGGTAATACAACAATGTCCGTACCAAGTCCGTGCCCGTACGGGTTGCCTGCGAGGCTGGTGATCTGTGCATAGGTCGGTTGGTTCAATGCGTAGGGATCGAAATTGCTGGCTGCTCCGGGTTCATTAGGATTGTTGATACAGGCGATGTTGGGGGTGTTTTGATAAAGGGCTATGTAAATTTTCCCATCCGGACCATTGCGCATGCTGGAATATTGCAGGAAAGGCTGATAGCTGTACATGGAATTAATCACGTCCTGTACGTTAGGCATGAGGTTGAGGTCGAATTGTGCTATAGCACTTAGGGTGCCGGAATACAGCTTGGTATTGTCCGGAGAAAAGGCAATACCATAACCAATATTCCCACTAATCGGCGGTGGAATGCTCACGAAATTACTGATCTGACCTGTGGCTTTATCGAAGTTGGCCAATTCCAGCTCACTGCCCATAAAGGTACTGATGGAGGCGATCCAGTTTCCATCGGATGATATTTTCATTTGTCCGCCGCCCATGTCGCCCTGCCAGTTACCCATTGATATTACAGGAGTGGTGTTAATACCATTGGCATCAATCTTGAAGGCGCGGTATTCGGGGCTTGTAGCACTGTGGACGACCAGCCAATAACTGCAGGATAGCCCAGGCGTAACGGCCAGCTTCTCTGTCGTACCTGTATCAATAACTATGTTTTTCTGATCTGTCAGCACATCCCCATTCCCGTTGTTCAGGCTCATATCTACAACACTATAGCGAAGGTATCCCGGCGTGTTAACGGAGACTTCTTCGGCTGCGTTTAGTGTAAATACATAATATTGTTGGGTATTGACAAGGGATTTTACAATAGTTACACCCTGAGTACAAGATCCGGGAATATCCATCCATCCACCATTGCCTATCAGCCCTGTTCCGTTAGGCATAACACTTCCATCTGTAGTCCATACGGTATTCCCATCGGTATAAAAGAGCAAGTTGCCTGCCGCATCGGATATAGCAGCGCTGCTTTCTAAAGTGTAGTTGTTGGTCTGGATAAATTCCGGCGGTGACTGATTGAAGTCGAGGCCATTATGATGGCCAAAAGCCCAAACATTGCCCTCGCCTTGTGCATGAGCTAGGGGCGAAATGGATAAAAATAAAGAGAAAATGACAATGCAGCGTAGCAAACCTATGACCATAGATGGAATCCTGATAATGAAGTGAACCTGTGTTTAATAAGACTTACGCTTTAGCTTATAGGTTGGGAAAATGGATCCATTGCCACCTGAACAGTGGACATTGATAGTCGGGTGCAGCTACAGACGTACCTGTTAAGCGTATTATTTAATCACCGTCAGGTCGCCTTTTCTTTTTTGTACCTTGCCTTCTTCATCTTTAAATTCGAGGTAATAAAAATAGGTGGCTGTTTCCGCCAGCTGTCCGTTGTATCTGCCATCCCAGCCGTTGGCCGGATTGTTCGATTCAAATACCTGCTGTCCCCATCGGTTGAACACCTGAAGGACATATTCCGCAGCCTGGCAGGACAAGAGTGGAAGAAACACATCATTGTGACCGTCGCCGTTAGGGGTAAAAGCTGATGGGATCATGGCATGGCAGTTGCAGACCAAGTCGGTGATGGTCACTTCATCTGAAAAGGTGCCGCAAACATTAACTACGGTGACAGAATAGGTGCCTGCCTGGTCGATGTTGAGCTCAGGACCTGTGGTGCCATCATCCCAGACAAAATTGCCATCCGGCACGGAAACTGCCGTGAGTGTAAAGGGAATACCCACACAAATACTCGTGTCTTCTGTAAGAATCCGCATGCTGGGGTTAATGATGGTCAGGGCAATGGTGTCTGAAGCCACACAGCCGTTTACCGTAGTCTCTACGAAATAAATCCCCGAAGTGTCTGCTTCATAGCTGGACTCGGTGCTGCCGTCTTGCCATAGAAAACTAGTGCCGGAAGGCGCCAGTGGATCTAAGGTTACGGAACCGTTGATACAGATAAAAGAATCAGGGCCGAGATCCGGTGCGTAGTTGCTGAACAAGACATAGAAACTGTCGACCAGTACAGCGCAGTCCCGTGGTATATACACCCAATAGGTACCGCTTTGGGTTATATTTTTCGTTACCTCCGTACTCCCATCGTTCCAGATGTAAGCCTGATATCCCGGGCTGGCCTGTGCAAGCCAGCTGTCCTCAAAGCAAAGGACAGTGTCCACTACACGGTTGGTGATGGTATCATCGATCAGGATGGCATTGTCGTTTCCCAATCCCAATCCGTAAAGGTCTTGTCCAAACATGGCGGAGGCGGGTAGCAAATAGGTGTAGGGATCAAAATCTGCATCCGTGCCTGAGGCATTCGGGTTATTGATGGTGCCTATATAGGGTGTTAAATAATGGACGACATAAACACGGCCGTCGGGACCGGTGCGTAAAGCTCCGTATGGCGACATAATACTCGGATAGGTATATTTAGATCCCTCTACTGCTGCTATGTCCGGTAGCAGGGAAATGTCGAACTGAGATACATTGAAATAATTGCTGATATAAATTTTGCTGCCGTCCGGAGAAAAACTCAAACCGTACCGGTTAGACGGTTCATCAAATTGTTGGAAATTATTCAGTGTGCCATTGACGTTATCGAAAAGAGCGGTTTCAATCTTGTTGATGGAGTTCGTGGCCAGCACAATTCGCTTTCCATCAGGTGACGCTTTCATGGTACCCAGGCTCATGTCACCCTCCCATATACCGTGGGAAATTACTGGAGTGGTGTTCAAGCCATCTTCATCAATTCTGTAGGCACGGTATTGATTGGAATTATTTCGATGGATAATAAGCCAGTAGCCACAGAACCCGGCCGGCACTACCGTTGCCTGCTCGCTGGTGAAGGTATCTATAATTATATTCTTTTGCGTAGGTATCACTTCGCCCAGACCACCGTTCAGACTCATGTCAACCAAGGTGTAGCGCAGATGGCCATAATAGCCCGGGATATCGAAGATATTGTAGTTCTCAAAAGCATCCAATGTAAAAATGTAGTATTGGTTGGTGTCAGCCATAGAGGGTACGATGGTCACACCCTGTGTGCAAGAGCCGGGGAATCCAATGTCGTCGCCGTTGCCCAATATCGAGTCGCCGTTGGGCATCATGTTATGATTGGCATCCCAGACGGTATCCGCATCACAATAGAATTTTAGATTTCCCCACTTGTCGCAAATAGCTGCCGATCCTTCATAAGTTACTGCGCTGGTGGTGACCAGGGCAGGAGGGCTTTGATTGAAATCCATGCCCATATGATTTCCAAATACCCAGTAATTATTCTGGCCTTGTGCCAAACAGGTATTACCTATACTGCCTAGTAGCCATATGCAGGCAAGAAGAAAGAGATGTTTGATCGGAAGCATGGAGTAAAATAAGAATTATTGTGCGTTTTTTAGATACAGACATGAATTTCGACGCTTTCAGTTGGTACTATAGTGCCGTTTGCAACAGGCAGGCAGAAACCTCGGCGAAAGCCTTACCGTCCTTTTTGGAAACCGAGGGGGATATTATCTTTTGATCCGGAACTACCACCTTTACCTCTGACAAAGGCGCTGCTGCCATCTTGCTGAGTTGCTCTTTATCCGGCCTGAGGGTGAGTGAGTAGGTGGTAAATACATGCACCACGCCTGAGCCGCTAATGACTTTGGTCACCGGCCTCGCAGGTACCTCGTTGGCGAGTGTGACTACTTCGTCATTTGCTAAGAGGAGCAGGAATTGGGTGCTTTGGTCCAATACCTGATTGAACTCACCCCTCATCGCAATGCTGGTCTCCAGGGTCGTCTGGCCTGCTTCCTGATTGAATTGGAGTAGCCACTTGGTACCTCCGGTAAGGAAGTTAATCGAGCCTATATCCATTTTGGCCGTGCGTAATTCCTTTTTGGAGAACTTATCTGTCTCCTTTTTTACTTGTTTGCATTGTGCTGTGCACCAGTGGCTCAGCACCATGCACATAGATAGCAACAGGATGGTCCTCATAAGGTGTCTTTTTGGATCAGACGAAGTTACTTAAAAGGAATTAATATTTAACTTTTTGTAAAGAAATCACCGCCTATAAGGTCTCCATAAATGATTTTCCCAAGGAGCTGTCCAAAAAGCAATCAAAGCGAAATATATTTAGGCTGTCTATATAGACATTTGATTGTAAGTTGTTGTCGCATTTCAGCTCCGCTACTCCTGAGAAGTATGGTAATTGATTGGTTATCATGAAAATAGAAATCTGTCAGTTCAAAAGGTTTAAAAGCATTTTTGGGAGTGCCTCAATATGACCCTTTTGGACAGCCCCTGAACGCATTAGTTCAGACTCCTGAAATCAACAGGAACCAGTTTACTTACACCTGCTTCCTGCATGGTAACGCCATAAATTACATCAACTGCAGCCATTGTTTGTTTATTGTGCGTAACGATTATGAATTGGGAATTGTCGCTAAACTTACGGATCATCTGCGTGAATTTACCTACGTTGGCATCATCAAGCGGTGCATCCACCTCATCCAGGATACAAAACGGCGCCGGCTTGATCAGGTAAATCGCAAACAGGAATGCTGTGGAGGTCAGTGTCTTTTCACCTCCTGAAAGCTGGGTGAGGGTACTGGGCCGCTTACCTTTCGGTTGGGCATAGATTTCGATACCACTTTCGGCTATGTTATCTTCGTCTGTGAGCTTCAGGTCGGCAGTATCTTCTTCGGTAAATAAGGCCTTGAACACTTCCCTGAAGTTCGTTCTTACAGCGTCAAAGGTTTCCCGGAATTTTGTATTGGCGGTCAGTTCCACCTCTTCGATAGTGGCAAGCAGGGTATCGCGTGCACTTTCAAGGTCGCCTTTTTGTTCTACAATAAAATCATGCCTTACTTTAATTTCGCTATAGGCCTCAATGGCTGTTGGGTTTACCTCACCCATGTTTTCCAGTCGTTTCTTTAAGCGATCAGCTTCGGCATTTAATTCATCCACCGTCATCTCATTGCTGCGCTCTTCGGCCAGAATGGTTTCCAGGTCAACTTTAAATTCAACACTTAACCTTTCTTTCATACCGGCTACCTGTAGTTTCATTTCCGCCAGTTTTTCTTTGATACCATTCAGCAAGGTTTCCGCCTGTTCCTTATCTCTTCGCTGGCGGCTTATCTTGCTTTCGTGTTCGCTAAGCGCATTCCTGAATTCATAAAAAAGGCGATCTTTTTCGTTGAGCTCTTTTTCGTCTTTCTCTTTTTTTACCATCAGGTCGTAGAGCTCATTGTCGCCAAAATGAAGTTTGCCACTGGTTTCGCTGATCTGTGCCATCGTCTCTTTCAGTTGGCTTTTGTTATTGTCCATCTGAAGTTGAAGATCGGCCAGCTGTTTGGCCCGGAAAGCAAGTTCTTGTTTTAGGTTTTCTATTTTACTTTGCTGCTTCGTGAGTAGTATGTTCTGATTGTTGTACTGTTGCTGTGCCAGGTTGAAATCCTGTTCTACCGTTGCAAAATCACTTGCGGCTTGTTGAATAGCGGCTTGCATGTCTTGCAGCGCTGAAGTGATTTCTTCCAGTTCGGTACGGGTATCGCTAATGTCTTCCTGGGTATTGGCCAGTTGGTCTTGCAGGTCGGCCAGCCGCCCGGAGCCCGTTTCTTCCAGTTGTTGAAAATGTTCAATGCGATGGCTTAAACCCTGCACCTGGCTGCTCAGTTTATTAATTTCATTACGACTTTGCTCTATGGCTTTGTCGTTGAGCTCCTGATTGTAGCCGGCGATCCGGGTTTGGGTAACCTGAATGTTTTCTTTTAATGCCAGGGTAGTCTGCGTCAGCGTAGCAATGTCCTGGGCCAGACGTTCCAGATTTTTGGCACGGCCTATTTTATTACCCTCAAACAGACCAATACTTCCTCCGCCAAGGGTGTATTGCCCGCGCATGGCTTTGCCGCTTTTTTCTACCACCACAGCGCCTGGCGGTATGGCGGCCTGCGGATCGGTTTGCGCTGCAATAAAGACATGACCCAGGAGTTGGCGGGCTAATGCCATATATGGTGCATCTGCCTGTACCACGTCTAAAGCGGGCACCCAGCCTTCAGGTAGCGAGGAGGGCTCGTCTTTAGCCGGTGCCGTTACCTGGTCCAGAATAAAGAAATTGGCTTTCCCTTTTTTATGTTGTTCCAGCAATTTTATGCCCTGGCTTGCTTCGGCTATATTGTTGACCACATAGTAATTCAGGTAATTGTCCAGTACATGTTCCAAAGCTGTCCTGTATTCGGCTTGTACCACAAACACGTCAGAAAGCAAGGGGGCTTCGCTGGTCCAGTCTTTGTTCTTTTTCAGGAACTTAATGCTGTCCGGGTAGCCTTCAAGATTGTCTACCAATGATTTCAGCAACTCATGCTCATTTCGACGCGCATCAAGTTTTCGGTTTTCTGCTACAGATTCGGCACGCAATGTTTCCAGTACTTCCTGGCTTTCAAGTATTTTGTTTTTAATCAGTTCCTGCGTTTCTATCAAGGCTTCCAACTCTTGCTGCCTGACAGCCAGCAAGTGTTCTGTTTCCTGCTGTTCTTGTTGCAGGTTGCTGATTTGTAAGGCACGCTGTGTTTTTTCTTCCAGGGTTTGATGAATAGTCCGCTGCAGGTTCATAACGGAGGTATCTGCTACAGCTACTTTTTTTTCTGCGTCGAATTGACGGCGCTGGAATTGTTGCAGGTTATCCCGCTTCTGTTCCAGTGTCTTCTTCTTCAGGTCATAGCCTGACCGTTTTTCATCAAGGCCGTCATGCAGTGTTTCCAGCTGGTCCCTCTGTTCTTCCAGGGCTTCCGTTTCCTGCAGTATTTGCGCTTCTGAAAAGCCAATGGACTCGTTGAGCTGGCTCAGCTGGGTGCCGGCGTGTTCCAGAAAGTGATTGAGGTTCTTTTCCCTGTCTTGCAGGTGATCCAATCGCTGGGCAGCGAGTTTCTTATCGCTTTCCATTTGCCGGATGCGGTTCAGCAGGTCGTTAAACTGCTTTTGCAGGCCGTTTAGTTCTTGTTCTTTTTGTGTCAGTTTTAATTTATTGGCCTCAATTTCAGCTTCGTCACCGGATATTTCTGTTTCAATTTTCAGTTTTTTATCCAGTTCTGCATCATGTTGTTCCTGAAGGCTTTGATATTTATCATTAAAGGCTTCCAGCGATGCCTTCGCCAGTTCTATGCTGATGTCTTTGTAGTCATTTTTGATCTGGAAATAACGCTCTGCTTTTCTGGCCTGGCTTTCGAGCGTACGGAGGTTATTGCCTATTTCAAACAATAAGTCTTCGATACGTGCCAGGTCCTGTTGGGTGGCGTCCAGTTTGAGCTTAGCTTCTTTCTTCCTGGTTTTGTAAATAGATATACCCGCAGCCTGCTCTAACATGCGTCTACGGCTGCCGTCCTTGTCTTTGATGATATCATCCACCATGCCTAACTCTATGATGGCATACGAATCATTGCTTACACCGGTATCCAGAAAAAGGTTGTGTATGTCTTTTAAGCGACAGGTTACATCATTGAGCCGGTACTCGCTTTCCCCGTTTTTATAAAACTTTCTGGTGATGGTTACGGTCGAGAATTCTGTCGGTAATAGATTACGGGTATTTTCAAAAGTGAGTGATACTTCTGCCATCCCGGATGCAGCACGACTTTTGGAGCCGTTGAATACCAGGTCTTCCAGGTTGTCGCTGCGAAGACTTTTTATCTTGTGTTCGCCGATTACCCAACGGATAGCATCTACAATATTTGATTTACCACAGCCATTGGGACCCACGATCCCAGTGATGGGGTGATCCAGCAAAACCTGTGTTTTATCGGCAAAGGATTTGAACCCTTTTATGTCTAAAGATTTTAATCTCAACGCTTCATTTTTTAAGGAGGTCAAATGTACGAAAAGGGTACCATTTCTGATGCCGGCTGGGGATTGGCTGGGGAAAAGCGGCTCGTCTTGTCGGAAGTTGCTGAGGTGTAATGTTTTAGGTATGGTTTCGGAAAGGTAGAATACCTATATCCCCGGCTGCGATATGTAGCAGTATGGCTAAAAAAGCGCATTCACAGCTATGAATGCGCTTTTTGTAATCAGATGAAGTATATGATCAGGCCTTGATTTGCAGGGCCTCACGTATTTTATGCTCTATTTCAACAGCAAATTCAGGATTGTCGTTCAGGAAGCTTTTTACTGCTTCACGCCCTTGCCCTATTTTGTTTTCACCGTAGCTAAACCAGGAGCCGCTTTTATTAAGTATACCGAGTTCTACACCCATATCAATGATCTCACCTACTTTGCTGATACCCGCACCGAAGATAATATCGAATTCTACCTGACGGAAAGGAGGCGCTACTTTGTTTTTTACCACTTTTACACGTGTACGGTTGCCTGTAGCACTGTCACCATCTTTAATTTGGGCAATACGGCGAATGTCCAGGCGAACTGAAGCGTAAAACTTGAGTGCATTACCACCGGTGGTTGTTTCCGGATTGCCAAACATAACGCCGATTTTTTCACGTAACTGGTTGATGAAGATACAAGTGCAGTTGGTACGGGAAATGGTAGCGGTAAGCTTACGCATGGCCTGGCTCATCAAACGGGCTTGCAGCCCCATTTTGCTGTCGCCCATTTCACCTTCCAGCTCACTTTTGGGCACCAGGGCAGCAACCGAATCAATCACCACTACATCGAGGGCACCGGAAAGGATGAGGCGCTCGGCTATCTCCAGGGCCTGCTCTCCGTAATCGGGCTGGGAAATCAGCAAATTATCTACATCTACCCCCAACTTGCGGGCATAAGAGGAGTCGAAGGCATGCTCTGCATCCACAATGGCGCAAATGCCACCTTTTTTCTGCGCTTCCGCTATGGTATGAATGGCGATTGTGGTTTTACCGGAAGACTCGGGGCCATAGATCTCTATGATACGACCACGAGGGAACCCGCCTACACCCAAGGCAACATCCAATCCCAGGGACCCGGTAGACACGACCTCCATATCAGCCTGTTGCTTGTCGCCCAGCTTCATTACAGAACCTTTGCCAAAGTCCTTATCTATTTTATCGAGCGTCATTTTGAGCGCTTTCAGTTTTTCGTCTGACATGTTTTAGCTATTAGTTGTTAAGTAATTTATGTGTTGGCGATGTGTCGGGGCGGTTATTTTTTCTTAAACCAGTCCAGTACATCACTCAGTTTAGATTTCAACTCTTTACGATCGACCACGAAGTCGAGAAATCCTTTTTCGACCAGAAATTCGCTACGCTGAAATCCTGCCGGCAGGTCTTTTTTAATGGTTTCTTTAATAATACGCGGACCGGCAAAACCGATCAGGGCTTTAGGCTCCGCAATATTGATATCCCCCAGCATGGCAAAAGAGGCGGTAACGCCACCGGTTGTGGGATCTGTCATAAAGGAAATATAGGGTAATTGGGCTTTGGCCAACTGGGTCAGTTTTGCCGATGTTTTGGCCATTTGCATCAGTGAAAAGGCGCTTTCCATCATTCGGGCACCCCCGGATTTGGAAATGATCATAAACGGAAGGTTGTTGGCAATTGCATAGTCGATGCCACGAGCTATTTTTTCGCCTACTACCGATCCCATAGATCCGCCAATGAAGTTGAAGTTCATACAGGCAATCACTATTTTGTGTCCGTTAATATCACCTACACCCACGGTCATGGCATCAAGTAACCCGGTTGCCTTTTGGGCACTGGCTAAGCGGTCAGCGTAGGGCTTGACATCTACAAACTCAAGTTTGTCTACAGGTGCTATGTTGTCAAACAGTTCTTCAAATTTGCCTTTATCAAACAATATATCAAAATACTCTGTAGCGTTGATGCGGTTGTGGTGGTTGCAGTTAGGACAAATATACAGATTAGCCTTAAGGTCCGTTTGCGTGATGGTCGTTCTGCATTCCGAACACTTATGCCAGAGTCCGTCAGGAGCTTCCTTTTTTTCTTTTGTTTCGGTAGAAATTCCTTTTTTATTACGTCGAAACCAGGTTGATGCCATTCGAAAAAATTTAATTCAATGTTTAATTAAGTCAGCGCTTTACGCCCGTTTGGATATGCCAAGGGCAAAAATAGATAATCCTAGTTGAATATGTAAGATTATAGAAAGCCCAATTCCAGCTTTGCTTCTTCGCTCATCATTTCCTTAGTCCAGGGCGGGTCAAAGGTGAGTTGCACATGCGCATCGTTTACCCCTTCAATAGCCGTCAGTTTTTGTTGTACTTCAAAAATGATGTCTCCTGCCACAGGGCAACCGGGCGCGGTAAGCGTCATGGTAACGTTCACTATGCCACCATCTTTGATGTCGATATTATAAACAAGTCCCAGTTCATACACATTCACCGGTATTTCCGGATCATATACGGTATGCAGGGCGGCTACTATTTCATCATATAAATTCATGTTGTTTTGCTGTTTTATTTTAATGTTGGGCTGAAAAGGCCAGTGCGTACATTTTCATTTGCTTCAGCATAGCCAGTAAGCCGTTACTTCTGGTTGGCGATAAGTGGTTACGCAGGCCTATTTTATCTATAAAATAAATATCCGCGGCAACAATGTCCTTTGCCGCCTGGTTGGATAAGACGCTGATCATCAGACCTACAAGGCCTTTAGTGATAATGGCATCGCTGTCTGCCGTGAAGAGCACTTTCCCGTCTTTTGCTTCGGCATGTAGCCACACTTGCGATTGGCAACCCTTGATCAGGTTTTCCTCCTTTTTGTATTTCGTATCGATCAGGGGCAGCTCCTTTCCCAATTGAATGATATGCTCGTATTTTTCCATCCAGTCTTCATAGTAAGAAAAGTCTTCTATGATTTGATCCTGAAGTTCGTTAATAGTCATGAATTACTGCTACTATAAAATTAAAGTCCAAAGTTAAAAAATAAGCCCTTAGCCACCCGGTTAAATATTTTCAGCTTATTTTCGTCAAAGATACTACCGAAGCGCGCCAAAATATGGCGCATTGAATAAAACAAGGAATCACATGTTAAAGAAGGGCTTATGGGTGCTGGCTACGATATTGCTTCCTGCTTGTATATACGGGCAGCTCGGTTCGTCAGGAGCTGCTACACTACAAACCGGTGCGGATCAACTGGATACTTATTTACCTATACTAGCCGGTAAGCGAGTAGCACTCTTGGTCAACCAGACTTCAGAAATCAATGGCGTACTGTTGCCGGACACTTTGTTGTCACGACAGGTGAATATTAAAAAGATCTTTTCGCCGGAACATGGTTTCCGGGGTACTGCAGATGCGGGTGCACGGGTAAAGGACGGCAAGGATGAAAAAACAGGCCTGCCTGTTATCAGTTTGTATGGTGATCATAAGAAACCCAGAGTTGAAGAACTTAAGGATATAGATATTGTTATATATGACTTGCAGGACGTAGGCGTTCGGTTTTACACCTACATCTCCAGCCTGCAGTACCTCATGGAGGCTTGTGCTGAAAGTAACAAAACGCTGCTGATTCTAGACCGGCCTAATCCGCTCGGCGCTATTGTAGACGGACCTGTATTAGAGGTGGCACATCGGTCTTTTGTGGGCATGCAGCCCATACCCGTAATTTATGGCATGAGCCCCGGTGAGTATGCGCAAATGTTGCTGGGCGAGGGTTGGGTAAACTGGCCATCCGCCGATCTACAGGTGATTCCCTGCCTCAATTACACCCACCAGACTTCTTATGCTTTGCCGGTAGCCCCCTCGCCTAACCTAAAAAACATGGCGGCCATTTACCTCTACCCCTCCCTGTGTTTTTTTGAAGGCACCGTTATGAGTGTAGGGCGGGGAACCGATAAGCCCTTTCAACAGTATGGGCATCCCAAATTACAGGGCTACACTTATTCTTTTGTGCCTAAAAGCGTGTCGGGAGCCAGCAAGCCCATGTATGAAGGGGAAAAATGTTTTGGGGAGTTGATTGCTACGGATGAAAATACTGCATTAGCAGCAACTGAAGGTGGATTGCAGTTAAAATGGCTGATCGCTGCGTATCAGGCTTTCCCGGACAAAGCGAAGTTCTTTAATTCATTTTTGGTGAAGCTGTCAGGCACCGACCAGCTCAAGCAGCAAATACAGGCTGGTAAAACAGAAGCGGAGATCAAGCAATCCTGGGCCGGCCCTTTGGCAGCCTTCAAAGAGATCAGGGCGAAGTATTTATTGTATCCGGAGTAATCAATATTGACCGGTTGTTAACAATACCAAGGTACAGGCTTCCTGGATCTCTATACCCTGAGTTCCGGCCAGTGCTGCTAATTCAGGATTCTCTGTGCCGGGGTTAAAGATGATCCTCTTGGGCTGTAAAGACAGAAAATAATTATAATACTGGGGTTGCCGCTTTGGGTTAATATAAAGGGTAATGGTATCTACCTGTTCAAAAGTGTCCATTTCTTTCCCAAAGGCCACGTCGGCTACCTGACCTTTTCGGTTGCCGATGGCCACCACAGGATGGTGGTGTGCACGCAGCATGTGTATCGCTTTATTGCTGTATCGCTCGGGGTTTTCTGAAGCGCCAATCACTAATGTCTTTTTCATGCCTTAATGCTTTTACAAAGTTAGTTTTGCTTTTCAATGATTAATAGAGTTTTTTGTACGTAAGATAATCATTACTTTCTTTTAAAGGCACCCAAATAAAATAACCAAATTTCGACGCATCCGGTCTAATAAATAATGTGTTTTCTAAGGGCATATTGATTCTACCAACTATACGCTTTTGTTTTAAGTTATAATTCAAGACAACAGTGTTACCATTACCAATGTTATCTTTAGAAAAGTAACTTATCAATATGTTGGGATAACTCACATTAATGTTGGTTATCAAGATGTCTATGCCTTTAAAGTCATTTAGTATTTCGGCATACTTTAGTTGCTCATTAATAGGGATGTTTAAACCCTCTGATTGTTCGGTTTCTAAATTGAACAGTATATTTGAAGCAGAAGTCATAAGGTACTTACCTGAAAATTTTAATTCTACAAACGAATACCCAACATCTTTATGAATATCAGGAACAGTAAAATTTAGCATTTTCTCAAATTGATAAGCATCATTCACCAATTCAAACATCCCTAAAAAATAATTCGGCTGTGAATCTGACATCTTCTGATCAATTTTAACAAGCTCCATGTACAGCTTATTTTTATAAATATGAGAATGCGGCAAAAAAGTATATCCAGCTGGAATATTATCTTTGTTAACAGGTATCCGCCCCACCAACTACATGTTGTTTAAATGCTTAAAATTCTGGGGGTATAGCGTATGGTAATTTCTTGGTGGAGTATCCAGAATATTTTCGAGGGTGTGCTTGAGCCACTGATACGGATTTACTTCATGTTTTTTACATATGGCAAAGAAGGAATACATGCAGGCAGCCCGCTGTGCGGCGTCATGTGAACCGGCAAACAGATAATTCTTGCGCCCGATGGCAACTGGCCGGATGGCATTCTCCACCAGGTTATTGTCGATTTCCAGCAAGCCGTCATATAAATAAGCACTTAGGCTATCTCTACGGCCGGCACTATACTGCATGGCCTTTCGGATGGGGCTTTGGGGCAGCAGCTTACCACCCAATAATTCGGCACTGATCCATTTGAAGTAAGCATCAATGGTGGGCAGGGCTTTATCGAGCCGGAGCGCTTTGCGTTGACCGGCATCCATGCCTTCCTTCCGGGCTTCTGCTTCTACCCCATATAACGACTGAATAAACAACAAGGCCATTTCTGCCCGCTCTTTGTCATTGGACAATGCTTTTTCAAACTCCCTTCGGGCATGCGCCCAACAATGTAGATGTGTAACATCCTGCCGGACACCAATTTTATTATAGACGGTGTAGCCGTCCGTCTGCAGATAGCCTTTAAAACCTTCCAGTATAGTCTTTGGTGCCTGACCGCTACGGCCGGGTTGATAATCAAACAATACAATCTTATCTATGGGGCTGTGATAGACCCAATAGTAGCCTTGATGGCATTTGCCTTTTTTGTCCTTATCCAATACCTTTATGATCGTCTCATCCACCTGGAGATAACCTTTGCTTTTGGTTTCCTGCAGTAAGTGTTGGTAAAGAATGTCCAGAATTTTTAGTCCCTGCCGGGTCCAGCCTTCCAGGGTAGAGCCGGCGATTGGAATGTTTTCCCGTTTAAAGCGCTGTTGCTGGCGATACAGTGGGAGGTGGTCCATGTATTTATCTACCAGGATGGAGGCCAGCAGTCCCGGGCCGGCAATGCCCTTGTCGATAACCCGGGCGGGTAAGTTACCAATAAGAACACCTTCTTTGTTCTTAGAAGCGTATTTGTAACGGATGTAGCGTTTGATGCAGTAACTGGCTGGGGTATATTCCAGCTCGTCGGTCGTTTCCTTGCCTATACACACCATACCGGACAGGTCACCTTCGGGATGTATCTCGATTTCTTCTACCGGCAGGTGTGCCGGTAAGGGTTGGCGACCATGGTGGTTGGGGTTTGCTTTTTTACGCTCGTAGGTGATTTTTTCTTTAGTGGCTTCCTCGCGCTGGGCTTTGATTGCTGCCGGCTCTTCAAAAGGCAGTGCCAGTTGCGGGCTGTTGCTGCCTTCAAAGCGTTCTCTTTTCTGGCCGAAGGCCAGGCGCCTTAATTGTTCAATCTGATAGTTAAGATAGGTAACGGTATCGGACAGGGCAACCTTTTCTTTTTCAAGCTGAGCAGCTTTCTTTTCGGATTTGGAAGCGTGCTTTTTTTCCTGCTGAAGCAGGGCGATCAACTGAGCCTTAGAGTAGTTTTCGAGTTGTGCTTCCACCCTTCAAAGGTACTGAAAACAAAGGGCTTGAGCAAGATTTTTCCGCTCTTTTTTTAAAGAAAAATCAGTTCAATTTGCCGAGTATAAACCGAGGCTTTTGAAAACTTTTTTGCACCCGGATACCTTCAATCATCAGTACCAGATCAGGCCAGCTGATCGAACCATCCGGTCCCGGAGCGGGAGGCGTAAAGGTGCCTTTTTCCAGGCGTTTGTAATAAAGCACAAAGCCCCCCTTTTCCCAATGCAGTAGTTTGATATGGCTCCGTCTCTTGTTGAGGAAAATAAATACTTCGCCGCTGGTAGGACTTCGACCCAGTTCGTTCAGTACGATACCGCTTAATCCGTCAAAACTTTTACGCATATCACATGGCTGATGGTGCAGTAAATAAGTATGTGATGAACCAAGGCTAAACATTAGTATAGGTTTAGAAGTTGGTTAATCTGATGCAGGTCAAAGCTGGATAGGCGAAGACGGATCCCACTGGGGTAAACCAACTCAATGCCAGGCGTACCAGCGGGAGTAGAAAAGCATGTTTTAACCGGAATGAAGCCGGGAAGCTGTGCTTTCTTTTGCTTCTGGATCCAGTATTGAAAAGTGGAAACCTTAATGCCTTT
>JBEBUO010000038.1:0-15211 GCA_040393285.1 Taibaiella helva
AACCATACTGCCAATTATATTGGGGGCAAAGGTAAATTAAATTGCGCATAGAAACTCCGGTTATTTGTCCTTGTTTCTTTTGCTTTAGTTGGATATTTCGGATCAAATCGGGTCACTGCTTTTGGGTAAGGCGTCCAGAGGAGAAGACGAACCTGCTCGCGCTCCCTCCATGGTATCGCTGGCTACGTGGACTATTGTTCTTTCAGGTCATAGAGCAATAGAAAGGTTTTCCTCTTGCAAGAAAAGCTTGTTACAGTAAAAAATAATTTCAATTTACTGCTTTACCAATTTATGGATATAGTCGGTCTGACCTTGTTCTTCTTTTAAGTAAACCCAGTAAATCCCCGCAGCAAATTTACTGCAATCAATAGGCTTTGCTTCTTTTGCTGAAATGTTCGTACCCAGGATCACTTTCCCGCTTACATCATAGAATTGAACCTGGGTATTTTTCGTTATACCTCGAATACAAACGAAATTTTTAATTGGACTAGGGAATATTTGTATCCGGTTCTGATCTTTTATGCTCGTCACCGAAGTGCCCGTATCAACAGGGGGACGAATCATCCTTTTCGTATTGATAAAACGCATCACTACAGGGAATATAGCGTCCACGCCACTTATTATTTTACCATATCCGCCAAGCATTATTTTACCATCATTTTGCAAGCCTAAATTAGTCACGGTAGGCACGGTTATGTCCCATGATGCGCTTGTGAAAAAAACGGATAGAAAATAAAAAAAGCTCTGCAAATCAATGATCTACAGAGCTTTAATGTGCCCAGAACAGGAATCGAACCTGCACTCCGTTGCCGAAACCAGATTTTGAGTCTAGCGCGTCTACCAATTCCGCCATCTGGGCTTATCTAATTGGTAAATAGGAGCGCAAAGGTAATTTTTTTCATAAACAATCCCAAGAAACGTTTATTTTTTTCTTTCGTGTCAATCCGGTTCCTATAAAGTGCATCTTGTATCTTTGCGGGGCAAAAAAGAAGCTAAAATGATCAAAATAGGATTGATAAGAGAAGGTAAAAACCCACCAGATACCCGTGTAGCCCTTAGCCCTACCCAATGTGCAGACTTGCTGCAACTCTACAAAGACCGGTTGCAACTGGTGATTGAACATGCACCCAACCGCTGCTTCAAAGACGAGGAATACACAGATGCAGGGATCACATTCCAGGAAGACTTAAGCGATTGCGATGTTTTATTAGGCATCAAAGAGGTACCTATTGATCAGTTGATATCAGGTAAAACTTATTTCTTTTTTTCCCATACACGCAAAAAACAGCCCTATAACCAGAAGCTGATGAAAGCGTTAATAACAAAAAAAATCAGAATGATCGATTATGAAGCGCTTACCTACGAGGACGGCGCCCGCATACTCGGTTTCGGTGTATTTGCAGGGATTGTGGGCGCCCATAACGGGCTGATGACCTATGGCAAAAAAACCAGGAAATTTTCACTGATACCCGCCTATGCCTGTAAGGATATGCAGGAAATGCTGATGCAATATCGTTATGTAAAGTTGCCTCCCATGAAAATTGTCGTCACCGGTTCGGGAAGGGTTACCGCCGGCGTGCTGGAAATTATGAAACATTGGGATATCCAGAGTGTAGAACCAGAGGATTTCCTGCGGCATACCTACGAATATCCTGTTTATACCCTGCTTAAAGGCGCTAGCTTATACGAACGTAAAGATACCGGTACCTATGCGCGCGAGGATTTTCATAAACACCCTGACCAATACACATGTAAATTTCTTCCCTTCACCCGTACTGCCGATATTTTGATGAACGGCATCTACTGGGATCAGCATATTCCTCGTCTGTTTGAGAAAGAAGACGTACACCATCCCCAGTATAAACTGGATGTTATTGCTGATATCACCTGCGATCTTGAAGGCTCTGTACCCATCAACCTGGGGGCATCTACCATTATGGATCCTGTATATGGGATCCATAAAGAAACCTTACAAAAAGTTCTTCCTTTCCAAAACAACCAGTCAACGGTTGACCTTATGGCGGTAGATAACTTGCCAAATGAACTGCCGAGAGATGCCTCCATACATTTTGGGGAACATATTATCAAGTACATTATACCCGAGCTTTTGAAAGAAGATAGCGCTATACTGGACCGCGCTACCATATGCAGCAACGGCCAGCTAAGCCCCTACTTTTCATACCTACAGGATTACGCATTAGGTTAAATACAAACCTTCGCATATTTACGGAGGCCCGGGAGTTTTCCTTAACTTGCATGGTGTTTTTTCCATAAGAAATGAATAGAACCACCTTTCAGGATACTATTGCTGCTTCCCTACCCCATGCTCCCGGAATTTATAAGTATTACGGGAAGGATAAGAAATTACTGTACGTAGGTAAAGCGAAAGACCTGCGCAAGCGTATCAGTTCCTATTTCGTAAAAGAACATGACAATGGTAAAACCAGAAAGCTTGTCAGTCTCATCGATAGTATAGAATGGACAGTAACCCACAATGAGCATGATGCGTTTCTGCTGGAAAATTCATTAATAAAACACTTCAAGCCTTACTATAACATCAGCTTAAAGGATGACAAAAGCTATCCTTATGTGGTGATCCGAAAAGAACATTTTCCAAGAGTATACCTAACGCGTCGCCTGGTAAGAGACGGTTCTGAGTACCTGGGCCCTTTTACAGGCGTATATGTTGTCAAAGAATTATTGCAGATCATCCGTCAAAGCATTCCGCTACGCACCTGTGGACTCAACCTTAACCCTACAGCCATAGCAAAAGGCAAGTTTAAGGTATGCCTGGAATATCATTTGGGCAATTGTGCGGGTCCCTGCCAGGGACTTCAATCCGAAGCAAGTTATCGGCAAAACGTACAAGCAGTGAAGCATATCCTCAAAGGCAACCTGGGTCCTATTATCCAGCAGCTGAAACAAGAGATGCAACAACATGCTGAAAAAATGGAATTTGAGGCTGCCCATCAGGTAAAATTAAGGCTCGATGCCATACAGCAATACGAAAATAAATCAACGGTGGTCGGCAACTATAAATTGAATACGGATGTGGCCTCCATCATCATGCAGGAGGATGATGCTTACATCAACTATATGGTGGTTGCAGAAGGTAAAATATTACACAGCAAAAGCATGAAAGTGGAGCGCAAACTGGACGAAACTCCGGAAGATATCCTGGCCTACGCCCTGGCATACCTTCGCCCTAAATTCCATTCCGACACCCTGGAATTGGTGGTTCCTTTTAAAATTGACACCGAAGACCAGAAGCTATTATGTACCGTACCCCTGGCAGGCGATAAAAAAAAGTTGCTGGATATGAGTTTTAAAAATGCCGAATACTTCCGGCAAGAAACCCTGCAAAAGGCCCGGCTATTGCTGCGTACGAAAACCGATGAAGACTGGATGGACATTTTGGAGCAACTGCAGGACGATCTGCAATTGTCTGAAATCCCGGACCATATTGAGTGTTTTGACAACTCCAATTTCCAGGGAAGCTATCCGGTAGCAGCAATGGTTTGCTTCAAGAATGGTCGACCTTCAAAAAAGGATTACCGCCACTTTCACATCAAAACAGTAACCGGCATTGATGATTTCGCCTCCATGTCGGAAATTGTGTACCGGCGGTACAAACGCATGATGGACGAACACACCGAACTGCCAAAACTCGTGATTATCGACGGTGGTAAGGGGCAACTCGGTGCTGCGATGAAAAGTATTGAACAACTCGGCCTAACCGGCAGAATGACACTGGTGGGGCTGGCCAAACGGGAGGAAAGTATCTTCTTCCCGGGAGACAAAGACCCGATACAGCTTCCCTATAATGGTCCCAGTTTATTGCTCATCAGACGTATCAGAGACGAAGTACACCGGTTTGGTATTACCTTTCATCGGGACACACGCAGCAAAGGCACCATAAAAAATGAACTGGAAACCATACCTGGCATTGGTGCAGCGACAGCGCAAACGCTACTGCAAACATATCGGTCTGTCAATAAGGTAAAACAAATGACCTTAAGGGAACTGACGATGAGCATCGGCGCTTCCAAAGCCCGAATCGTGTACCAGTACTTTCATCCAGAGACTGAGGACAGCCCGTAAATACCTGAATTGGCGAACCAGTCATTTTAATTTATACTTGCATATTCGTTTTCCTTTCTAACAGGTCACACTCATGAATCTTGTCTTTTGGTTGTTGTGCATCATTATCGGCCTGGTACCTGCCTGGTTCGTATTTCGCCATGACCGTCATAAAGAGATTCGCGTGAAGTGGTTGCCCGCATTACTCCGATGGATTACCGTAAGTGCGACGGCTGCGCTATTGCTTGCACCTGCCTTCTCGAGGGAAAAGACAGAGGAAGAAAAACCCCTAATCCTCTGGCTACAGGATAATTCCGCTTCTATGCAAACATCCCTGGGCCAGGAAATGGCCGATTACAAGAAAGAAGCGGAACGAATGCAACAACAGTTGGGAGCAAGATATGAGGTAATAAGCCTTGGTTTTGGCGGCAATATCCAAAGAGACAGTATCTATAGTTTCAATCAGCCTACTACAGATATTAGTGCAGCAGTGAATGCAGCCTACCTCCAGTATGAAGACCGGAATATCGGCGCTTTCGTCCTGGCTAGTGACGGCATCTACAATCAGGGCGCTGACCCGCATTATACCGCCCTTGGCAGGCCACTACCCGTGTATGCGATCGGGCTGGGTGACAGTACAGCACCGCGCGACTTGCAGATAAACCGCATCATGGCTAATAAAGTGGTGGCAAAAGGCAGCGAGTTTGAAATCCTGGTGGACATCAGTGCAGAAAAATTCCCGGGACGCAGCACATCTGCGAAGCTGGAATTAAACGGGCATACTTTATTGCAGTCAGCCGTTAAAATAGATCGGGAACGCTTTCATACTACCTTACGGATGGAAGCCAAAGCTACAACAGCCGGCTTACAAAAATACGCCATATCACTTCCCCCGTTTTCTGAAGAAGAAAACACACTGAACAATAGTATGGCCTTCTATGTGGAGGTGGTGGATGAAGAAATAAAAATATTGCTTGCCGCAAGTGGTCCGCATCCCGATATAGGCGCTTTAAAACAGGCGCTGGAGGCGGTTCCCTCTTATAAACTGGATATCAGGTACCGGGAGGATGTGCCTGACGACCTGCGGGGGTATGGCTTGGTCATTGCGTACCAACTGCCTGGAGATGTTGCCCTGAACCTGCCTGAAGACATGCCGGTCTGGTACATTTTGGGCAACCAGACCAGCCTCCCCTTATTCAACCGGCAACAGGATGTACTCCGCATCGAAGGAGCTGCTGCGCCAAATGATGCCCTACCCAGACTCAACAAGGGTTTCAGCTATTTTACCCTGCCGGCTGAAATCCATGAAGTGTTGCTCAAAATGCCCCCCTTACAGGTACCTTACGGACGGTACGCCACTCATGGCCAGGTATTACTGTATCAGCAAATAGGTGCTATCGTCACCGACCAGCCCTTGTGGCTGTTGCAAAGCGGGAGCCCGTCCACGGCAGTACTTTGTGGAGAAGGAATATGGCGTTGGCGCATGTATGCCTACAAAAATTTCCACAACACACATGTTGTAGACGAACTGATCAGGCAGACCGTAAGTTTGCTAAAAGTAAGAAAAGAGGACCGCAGTTATAGGGTGTATATGGATAAGTACCTGCTGAACGACAAAGAGCCTGTCTACTTATTTGCAGCACTACGTAATGAAAACGGAGAACTGATTAACCAACCGGATGCACAGATTACGCTTACTGATAGCTCGGGTAAGAATCTTGATTTTCATTTCGAAAAAAACGGGAATAGTTACCAGCTCAACCCCGGTCTGCTGGCAGCAGGCTCCTGGTCCTATAAAAGCACGGTTACTTACCAGGGGAAACCCCAGGTGGCAACCGGCAACTTTACCATTGCGGCTGTACCGCTGGAACAATTGCGTACACACGCCAACTATGAATTATTGTCCTTTATGAGCGGACAATCTGAAGGTGCTTTTTTTACAAAAAACAACATGGCAGCACTTGTAGACAGCATACATAACAACATGCATATTAAACCTGTGTTGCATACTGTCCGGACTCATATTTCATTAATTGACTGGAAATGGTTGTTCTTATTTATCCTCCTGGCAGCTGCCTTTGAATGGTGGTTAAGGAAACGCTGGGGGCTTAACTAAACAAATAGCCACTTACGTTCATTTTTCAATTATTTTTGTATCATGCACCGATACCTCCTATTATTTCTGATACTGACAGGCAGCGGACGGCTGGCAGCGCAGGATTCGCTCTGGACCTTGGAACGCAGTATTCAATACGCTTTAGCCCAAAACATCGACATCAGGCAAAGTACCCTCAACGAACGGCTTGCCTCCCTGCAATGGCAACAAAGCAAATGGTCCCAATTGCCTTCCGCCTCAATCGGTGGTAACGTTGGCCGTAGTTTTGGCCGTTCGATCGACCCGACTTCCAACCAATTTATTGATGCGGGTTACAACTTTGTAGGACTTAGTGGCAATGCGGATGTCTTGCTTTTCGGTTGGTTTCAGAAGAGAAATACCATTCAGGGTAACCGGCTATCATGGCAGGCAGCGCAAGCTGACTATGAACAATTGCAGGATGACATTGCACTTAATGTGGCCACGGCGTTTTTAAGGATATTATTGGCCAGGGAGCAGATTACCGTAGCTGAGGGCCAGCTAAAAGTAAGTAGTAAACAGCTGGAGCAGACGGAAAATTTTGTAGCTGCCGGAAGGGCTCCCGAGCTCGACCTGGCACAATTGCAGGCGCAGGTGGCTAATGATAGCGCCAATTATTTCAATGCCATGGGGACGTATACCCAGGCCATCCTGGATATTAAAGCATTGATGAACTTTGATATGGCTGATGCCTTTATACCGGTCGCGCCTGATGTCAAACAGATCACCATTACGGAACTGGCTGCTTATACGCCGGAACAAATTTACCAGTCTGCCATTGCTCATTTTGGCAGCATCAAAGGAGGCAAGTTAAAAGAGCAAGCTGCTCTTAAGCGCCTGGATGTGAGCAAGGGCATGTTGTACCCACAACTAGGGCTGGGCGCTCAGGTAGGCAGCAACTACGCATCCACCCTGCAGGAAATTACTGACACGAAGGTGGTAGGTACGCAACCCACGGGTGACTACATCAGCATTGATGATAATTTTTATCCCGTCATGCGGCCCTCATTTGATTTCAGCACACGGATCACGCCCCTGAACAATCAATTGAGAAACAACTTTCGCCAGACCCTTGCCCTTTCCCTTTCCATTCCCCTATTTAACGGGTTAACAGCAAAAACAGGCGTGGAGCAGGCTAAAGTAGATGTACAGCAGCAACAATTGAACCTGGAGCGCACCGAATTGCAACTGAAACAAGACGTGTACCGTGCCTATAGTGATGCCAGGGTAGCCGTCCAGAAGTATTATGCCGCACAAAATGCGGCAGCTGCTGCGCTCCGTGCAGCGGATTATGCCAACCAAAGATACGAGTTGGGCCTCATGAACGCCGTGGAATTGCTGAACATCCAAAACAACAGCCTTAAAGCCCAGACCGACGAACTTACAGCGAAGTACGACCTGATCTTCAAACTAAAGATAATAGACTATTATTTAGGCAAGGAATTGACATTGTAAACCGGTTATTCTCATGAAAGAAACACTAATAGAGGCGCTACAGGAGGCCGGCCAGCTCATTGGCGACAAGTTCAATACGGTGCTGCAAATTGCACATAAAGATGGCATCAACAATTTAGTTACCGAAGTCGATCAGGCCGCCGAAAAGCTGATTAGTCGTATCATTCAGAGCCGCTATCCTACCCATGGGTTAATAGGTGAGGAGTATGGCATAGTAGACGAAAGAGCCGAATATAAGTGGATTATTGATCCTATTGACGGTACGGTAAATTATGCCCATGGTATTCCCCTATGCTGTGTCAGCATTGGCTTAATGCAGGGAGACAGCCTTATTCTGGGTGGCGTGTATAACCCCATGATGCAGGAATTATTCGTTGCAGAAAAAGGCAGTGGAGCCTTCCTTAATGATCGCCGCATACATGTGTCGCTTAAAGAAACTTTTGAAAATGCATTCCTCGTGACCGGATTTCCTTACCATTTTCCGGAAAACAAAGACCCCCTTTCTGCCTTCCACCGATTGGTACGGCGTGGATTGCCGGTGAGGCGATTAGGCTCAGCAGCCCTTGACCTTTGTTGGGTAGCCTGCGGCCGTTTCGACGGTTTTTGGGAGTTTAACCTCAACCCCTGGGATATTGCAGCAGGTTACCTTTTGGTGGAAGAAGCCGGAGGGCGTGTGAGTGATTTCCAAGGGCATCGCTACTCCGTGTGGGATAAGGAAACACTTGCTACTAATGGTTTTATCCACGAAGCCTTACGAATGGAAATAATAGATAGCCAATAATAACCACAATAAGTCAACCAGATGAGCATGACACCTATGCGACCGATAAAAATCGTCAACAGATCACCACATCCCCTACCACAATACCAAACCCCCGGTGCAGCCGGGATGGACCTAACCGCATTCCTCAACGAAACCATAGAGCTGCAACCGTTGGATAGGACTTTGGTCCCTACTGGTATATTTATAGAACTACCGGAGGGTTTTGAAGCACAGGTACGGCCACGTAGCGGACTATCAGTGAAGAAAGGGCTGACCGTTATTAATGCGCCCGGCACCATCGATAGCGATTACCGGGGGGAAATTAAAATACCTGTCGTGAACCTCTCTAACGAAATACAAACTATTGAGAATGGGGAACGGATAGCGCAAATGGTCATAGCCCGTCACGAAACCGCTCAATGGCAGGAAGTAGACCAGCTGTCTCCGACCCAAAGGGGAGAAGGCGGGTTTGGGCACACCGGACATACCTAAATTTCAACGCTCAGTTACATATGAAAATAATAAAAAAAATAGCCGTACTGACATCGGGTGGTGATGCCCCAGGAATGAATGCAGCCATTCGTGCAGTAGTACGTACTGCTATTTACCATAAACTGGAAGTATACGGTATTCGCAGGGGATATGAAGGTATGATAGACGGCGATATCTATAAGATGGTCACAACTGATGTATCTAACATCATACAGCGGGGTGGCACGATACTTAAAACAGCCAGAAGTAAGGCTTTCACTACGCCCGAGGGCAGAAAAAAAGCATATGAACAGCTCCGGCAACATCATATAGACGGGCTCGTGCTCATAGGGGGTGACGGCACATTCAAAGGGGCCCATACTTTCTTCAGCGAATACCAATTGCCGGCTATAGGTATCCCTGGCACCATTGACAATGATATTGCGGGAACAGATTATACCATCGGCTTTGATACAGCGGTAAATACTGCTGTAGATGCCATAGACAAAATCCGTGACACTGCGGAGGCTCACGACCGTCTTTTTATAGTAGAGGTAATGGGGAGGGACGCCGGCTATATTGCGGTCAACAGTGGCATTGCTTGTGGCGCAGAGGATATTTTGGTACCCGAGGAGACGACAGATATCCAGCACATACTACAACGCATCAACTTTGACAACCGCCGTAAAAAGTTAGTGCGTATCATTGTGGTTGCCGAAGGCGATGACTTTGGAGGTGGTTTAGCTTTGCAGGAAAAAATCAAAGAGCGCTTTCCGGGACTTGAGGTGCGCACCGCCATACTCGGCCACATACAACGAGGAGGCGCTCCCCTTTTCTTCGATCGTGTACAAGCCAGCCGTATGGGATATGCAGCTGTCAATGCCTTGATAGCGGGAGAAAAACAAATGATGGTGGGTTTGCAACATCAGGAAATAAGTCTTACACCATTCGACCGCGCGATAAAGGAACATGCACCACTAAACCCTGAACTGTTAAAAATGTCGACAATACTATCGAGTTGAGTTGAGGAGCAATAGTATAAGGCTTACACTTTAAGCCTTATACACCTTTAGCCAAAATTCGTCATCGAACGTATCAGCTCCGCAGGCTGGCGCCTCATCCAGGGCATGACCAATTTCTTCGAGCTGCGCTTGTGTCAACTGTTCCTCCAATGCCGGAAAAAGTATGCGCTCTTCGTAGCGGATATGGCGATCGGCCAGGTCGGCAATAGCGGTAAGCGTATCGTATCCCGCATTATCGGCAATCCGCCCTATTATCTGTTGCCTCATGTTTTCGTGCTCGTCCAGGGCACGCGTGGTCAGCTGACCTAAAGGATAGGGCCGAAAAATAAGGGTTTCTTCCTCTTCAAAATGGGGTTCAAAATGCAGTTTCCAAAAATACCTCACGTACTTAATGATCCGTTCAGGTGCGATCTGATAACGTATGCCCTGTCTTATTTTCCAACAAAATAACAGGCCATGATGATGTTCCCTGGAAAGCACCACCAGGTGCGGGTTTCGTTTAATCGGTTTTGCCATGATCTCTATTTTAGTTGCGCCAAAAGGTAGGCTTGTAATACCAGCGCATGTGTATGCTGTTCATCGGCTGCGGCGTATAACAGTGTCACGCGTTCCTGCTTCCTGATGATATCCAGCAAATGGTCTACCGCTACCCTGTTTTGTTTCAGCTCCGCCTTATATTTTCTTGAAAATTCAGTCCATTTTTCAGGTTGATGGCCAAACCAGCTGCGCAGTTCGGTTGAAGGTGCAATATCTTTCAGCCAGTCATCAAGGGCTGCCTTTTCTTTGCTGAGGCCCCTGGGCCATAGCCTGTCCACCAGGGCTCGATAACCATCCGCAGGTGACGCAGCTTCATACACCCGCTTCATGCGTACATCTTCCTTAGCTCTACCTCTGGTCATTTTTTAAAGTTTCAGATCAGCGGCTTGCCCCCGTGCTCCCTTATGTAATTGATCTTATATTCAAACATCTCAGCCATTTTACCAGCACGCCATTTCGCTTCTTTAGCTTTTTCTCCGTCGAATAATTCATCTACAGTTGCTGTAAAAAGTCTCATCCAGTTTTCAAAATGTTCGTGGGCTACCGGTAGGTGTGCATGTGGTACAAAAGGAGCGCCCTGGTATGTGTACTCGCTTAACAATATGGTTTGCCAGAAACGATACATCTTTTCCAGATGTTCCGGCCAGCGGTCTTCAATCCGCTCATTAAAGATGGGTGCCAGAAGCGCATCATCACGCACTCGATCGTAAAACGTATTGACCAACAGCTTTACGTCATCCAGTTGAAGAATATCATGTTTTCCCGTCTCCATTATACTACACTTCCTACTTTAAAAATCATTTATACGCGTTTCAGAAAGGCTAACTTTTGCTCCAATTGTTCATTAAACTCACCCAACTTCGAATTTTCCAGCATGTTTCGGATGCTTTTGCGAATATGCTGAAATTCATCGTGAATCGGACAAGGCTGTAGTTCCGAGCATTGTTTCAGACCTAAACCACAACCTACAAACAGCTTGTCGCCGTCTACCGCTATAACTAAGTCGGCCAAAGAACGTTGTAAGGAATTACTGTCCAGAAAAAAGCCCCCGTTAGGGCCTTTAGCAGATTGCACGTAACCACGCCGGCTTAGGTCCTGCAATATCTTGGCTATGAAATGCTCGGGTGAGTCAATACCATGAGCAATTTCCTTTACGCTTACCTTTTGCCCGTCTTTGGTTTTCTGGGCGATATACATGGTAGCCCTTATGGCATACTCACAGGTTTTGGAAAACATCACGGTCGTTAAGTTTAAACAAAGTTACAATAATAATTAAAATAAAGGACTTTTTTATCCTATATAATTTCTTCAGAAAAAAATAGCGATACAAGAGTATCGCCATTTTATCATTGAAAAATAATTACTCTGGGCGTCCGCCTTTAAGTTCTTCTTGTAAAGCTGTAAGCTCGTCCCATTTACCGTCTGCAGCCAGTTGTGCCTGCTGTGGCCATGTCGTTGGGTTCATTGCGGTGTAGTTACCACCAGCAGCATCCAGTACTTCTTTCAGCTCGTCGGCAGTCTTACCGGCAAGTACAGCAAAAGTGTCGATACCTGCTTGTGCGAACAATTCCGCTACTTTAGGTCCTATTCCCTCTACTTTGGTCAGGTCGTCAGTAGTAGCTGTAGCCTCTTGGCTTGCAGCGCTATCAACTTCAGGAGCAGCAGTTGTTGTCTTAGCCTTAGCAGCCCCACGGCTACGACGGGTCTTTTTAGCAGCACCAGTCTTGGCATCTTTTGTATACAAGGTATTAAAGTCAACCAGTTCGATCATAGCCATATCAGCAGCATCACCCATACGTGGTTGCAACTTAATGATGCGGGTATAGCCACCCGGACGGTCGGAAACCTTATCGCTTACCGCGCCAAACAGTTCTTTGATCGCTTCTTTGTCTTGTAATTTACTAAATACCAGACGGCGGTTGTGCACCGTATCGTTTTTAGCTTTGGTAATCAGGGGTTCTACGTAGGTACGCAGAGATTTTGCTTTGGCCAGTGTCGTATTGATGCGTTTGTGCTCAATAAGCTGACAAGCAAGGTTGGAAAGCAGGGCTTTCCTGTGGGCCGAAGTACGGCCAAGGTTGTTGATTTTGTCTCCGTGACGCATGACATTGTTAGTTTATAATTTCTGTACCGTGTCAAGGGTTACAGAAAGCGGTCGATTGACCTGTGAATAAAAAAACCATCCTGCACAGTTGTACAGGATGGATAAGTTGCATTAATTTTCGTCGTTAAGTTTAATCCGGCTCACATCCATACCGAAGTGAAGACCGCGCTCACCCAATACCTGATCTATTTCCGTCAGGGACTTTTGTCCGAAGTTACGGAACTTCATCAGTTCATCCTGAGAATACTGTACCAGTTCGCTCAAGGAATTGATTTTAGCTGCTTTAAGACAGTTAAATGCACGAACGGACAATTCCAGATCTTCGAGTGGTGTATTCAGTACTTTGCGCAATTGCAGCATACCTTCGTCTACCGTCTCTTCTTTTTCTTCCTTCTTCACATCCAGCGAAATATTTTCGTCAGTAATGATCATCAGGTGCTGAATCAGAATACGGGAAGCTTCTTTCACCGCTTCTTCAGGGTGTATGGTACCATCAGTGATCACTTCCATCACCAGTTTCTCATAGTCTGTACGCTGCTCTACACGGGTGTTTTCAATGGTATACTTTACATTCTTGATCGGTGTGTAAATGGAGTCAATAGCGATGAAATTCACGACTGCATCCTTAGGTCGGTTCTCTTCGGAAGGCACATAGCCCCGTCCTTTACCAATATGAATTTCTATATCAAGGGTAGCTGCACTGTCCAGGTTGCAAATCACCAGTTCTGGATTCATCACCTCAAAGTTGGGCGTGGCATTACCGATCATATCGGCGGTAAACTGTTCTTTACCTTTAATGCTCAGCTCTATTTTATCATGGTTCAGATCACCATCACCATTCTTCTTCAACCGTACTTGTTTCAGGTTAAGGATGATTTCGGTCACGTCCTCAATCACGCCTTTGATTGTGGCAAATTCATGATCGGCTCCGGCTATTTTTATACCGGTGATGGCGTAACCTTCCAGAGAGGAAAGTAAAACCCTGCGCAGGGCATTACCGATGGTTACACCGTATCCGGGTTCCAAAGGGCGAAATTCAAATTGTGCTTCAAAGTCAGTTGCTTTTTGCAGAACAATTTTATCCGGTTTTTGAAAATTCAATATTGCCATATTGGATAATTATGATTTTTGTTTATTATTTGTTTTTTGCTCCGTAAGGAATGCAAAAATACAAGGAAAAAAGTTGAATTTGGAGCCGGCTGATTGCCCGGCTCCAAAAAAAGGTGACCTTATTTAGAGTACAACTCTACAATCAGTTGTTCTTTAATATTCTCAGGTACATTCTCACGTTCGGGGTACGCCATAAAAACACCTTTATAATCTTTTTCGCTATAATCTAACCAATTAATGGCCATATTCTTACCACGAACCAGGCTAACAACAGATGAATTCACCTTAGATTTAGGTTTCAATTCAATCACGTCTCCGGGTTTCAGGCTATAAGACGGAATGTTTACAGATTCGCCATTGATCAGGATATGCTTATGCGATACCAGCTGACGGGCTGCCGGACGGGTAGGTGCTAAACCTAAACGATACACGGTATTATCCAGGCGGGCTTCAAGCAATTTGATCAGGTTGGCACCGGTAGAACCTTTCTGACGGGCTGCCTCCTGATAGGTATTGCTAAACTGGCGTTCCAATACCATATAGGTATACTTGGCTTTTTGCTTCTCTTTCAGCTGAATGGCGTACTCGCTGGGCGCTTTGCGTTTACGATTGGCACCATGCATGCCGGGAGGATTACTGTTTTTTGCAAGATTCTTGCCTGAACCCAGGATGGGCTCGCCGAAAGTACGGTTAATTTTGTTTTTTGGACCTGTGTAACGTGCCATTATTTATTTATGTTGTCGATTTTTAATACATAATGCCTTTCTTTTCATTTAAAAATCGAAAAATCGGAAAAGAGCGGCTTGTTTAACGGATGAAGAATTTCGGAACTTCTGTTCCGAAATTCTTATAAAATTTATGATTCAAATATATTAAACCCTTCTCTTTTTGGGAGGGCGACAACCGTTGTGGGGTAAAGGTGTGATATCCTTGATGGTAATCACCTCAATACCGCTGTTAGAAATAGAACGGATAGCTCCTTCCCTTCCGGAACCGGGACCTTTTACGAATACGTCAGCTTTTTTCATACCAGCATCTGTAGCTACTTTAGCTGCATCGGCAGCTGCCTGTTGTGCTGCATAGGGCGTGTTCTTTTTAGAACCACGGAATCCCATTTTACCGGCAGAAGACCAGGAAATCACCTGTCCTTGCTTATTGGTAATGCTGATAATGATGTTGTTAAACGTAGCGCTGATGTGTACATCTCCGTGTACATCTACTTTCGCTACACGCTTTTTGGCTGCTACTTTAGCTGAACCTGATTTTGCTTTTGCCATTTTTTTAAGGTAGTCTGTTTAAAAATGAACTTAGCCTGAGCTAAGCGGCAATTGTCCTAACCTGCCAAGAAGTAAAGAAGGAGGCTCCGGTCAAATTGCACGATAATTGTTGGTTTACTTCTTGGCGGCTTTTTTCTTACCGGCAACAGTTTTGCGTTTACCTTTACGTGTACGGCTGTTGGTGCGGGTACGTTGACCACGCAGGGGCAGCCCTTTACGATGACGCAATCCACGGTAGCAAGCAATATCCATCAGGCG
>JBEBUO010000039.1:0-15123 GCA_040393285.1 Taibaiella helva
ACGATAGCCAAGACGGTGATGACCTTTGTGCTGATATGGATTTCCTCTTTATTCCTAAACGGCGCCTACGATAAGCCTTTTAGCGTATTCAAAGCGGCCAGAGGCATGGCATTGGGTTCTATTGTTGTTTTGGCCAGTTATGCCCTGCTGCCCTTTGACTGGCGGTATTCGCGGGCCGTAGTGCTCATCAGCGCACTTTTTGGAATGATAGCTATTTTGCTGGCTCGTTGGGTACTGGCGCGCTTTAGCCTCATTAAGCTGGTACCGCGGGGAAAGATAGACTACGCTGCAGCGATCGTGGCCAGCAAGGGTGCTTACCCGGCCACAAAGGCACAGCTTAAAAATGCACAATATAACATGGAGATACTCGGGCGGGTAACGCCATCCGCTATCCAGGAAGAAGGCAGCTTGTGTGCCCTGCCCGATCTCCCTTCCATCCAGAAATTATACGAAATAAATGAAATCATCTATAATAGCCGGTCGCTAACCTATGCCGCTATACTACAAAGCATGCAGGATTGCGCGCCTGCACCCTTCTACAAGATACATGTAGGTAACGCTTTAGTAGGCAGCAACCTCCAGAAACACCCAGCAGAAGAATTCAGGCTGAACAGTAGCTATACGCTTGATAGCAAATCATCCAGGCGCAATAAGAGAATATTTGACTTGTTGGCTGGCTTATTGTTGCTGTTACTCTACCCTTTCATTTATAAACGCGTAAGGCATCCTAAAGGATTGCTCCCCAACTTATGGCAGGTACTCAAAGGGAAGAAAACCTGGATAGGTTATCCTGAAGCATATTGTAAAAGCCGGCAATTGCCGAAATTGAAACCTGCTGTGAGTTGGCCCTTTCCGGTACTGGAAAATGAAGAGACCAAGGAGGTACACAGACTTCAGATTGCCGAGATTTATGCAACGAATTATTCGGTTATGGATGATCTTCGCTTGTTGTGGATTAATTTTAAATTTTTAGGTGAAAATGTCTAAAAATTTCTTTTTTAATTAAGAATCATTTTTTAACTTTGCACTCCTCTCGCGAGAGGGCGATATTCTTCCTTAGCTCAGTTGGTTAGAGCATCTGACTGTTAATCAGAGGGTCGCTGGTTCAAGTCCAGCAGGGAGAGCACTAATAAAAAGGGTTTCAGCTATTCAGCCGAAACCCTTTTTATTTTTTAAAACCTAACGGGAACACAAGATTTGACATACCGGCTATGCGAAGTCCCAATACCGTAGCCGCTTTTAGTACCTTGTCGCCACCCACAATACTTTTTCTGTATTGGAGTCCAAATATTGTTTGCTACCTTTTGTTTGCTTCCTTATCTCCGTAGTTATCTCTCGTAGCCAGAGGTTGTCCTCATTATCCCTTCTTTCACGCGACCATAGTATACAAAAAGAAACCAAATGCCCGCCTCCAGGGGAAACGGGCATGTTGATTTATCTGATTAATGTTACGGTCCCACTTCGTCGGAAACGCTCCTGGGTATTGGCACAATTGGCATCGACTTCCCAGACATACACGCCCAGCGGAGCGTCCTTTCCTTTTATCGTACCGTCCCAACGACCCTGAGGATCAGTGGTGCTGAATACCTCCTGCCCCCAACGGTCGAAGATGCGGAAGTAATTGATCTTAATCAATTGTTCATTAAGCAAGCCAAATCCATTACCGGATGTATAGCTGCTTCCGGGCCGGAAGGCATTGGGCAAATTAATATCATCACAAGGTACAGACACCAATACGGAGTCGATAGAAGAACAACCGTCTGCATTGGTTACCGTCAGGTAATAAGTAATATCATACGGTGGCTTTACGCGGGTTACAGCGCTGTCGGAAGAAAAAACCTGGCCGATTTCAGGGGTCCACTTATACGTATATTGCATGCCCAGTGTCGTTTCCGGACCTCCTATTATAGTGGTGGAACCGTCAGACAACACCCGGTCCTCCCCGGCGTCTGCCATTACTTTACTCACAGTAACTACAATAGGGTTAGCTACGATACAATTAGGTGCATAATAAGCGGTACCTACATATGCTGTCGTATAAGCAGGATACACATCTACAAAGGGATTAGTCACACTACTGATATTATAGTCGGGGGTCCAGCGAAGACTGTCTGCGCCATTGGTAAGCATCAGCAGTCGAACGGTATCGCCCTGGCAGATCATGGTATCATTACTGATGGTAATAGGTGGGTTCTCGTAAATATAAATCTGTTCGCAATCAGTCCTCACATCCGGCATGCCTTCATTGATCGTCAGGAATACGGTACGCAAACCACTTTCTCCAAATTTAAAAGAAGGATATTGCTCACTCGCTCCTGCCGGGTTGGCATCAGTGCAGGGATGAAACATAACCTTACTTAAGGTATTATCCACGTTATGTGCAAAAAGGTAAAGCGATCCGCTATCACGGGCCAGGTTAGACATATATACAGGTTCTGAAAAGTCTGCTACATTACCCTGCACGCTGGCCACTGGTGTTATAGCAATGGAAGAATCTACCCAATGCAATGTAGTGATACTGGCCGTACCATAATTGAGCACATACCCAAAGTAGTCATCGCAATCCTTGGTGACCGCAATACCTACCGGAAAGGAAATCCGGTTTTCTAAAGTACCCAGATCAACCACATAAGGTGTATTAGACAGCGAATTTCCGAAAGTAAGCCGGTTCACGCTATTACCGGTCTGATTGGTAATAAACAAATGCCAGTTATCTATTTCTACAATGCCTGTAATCGCTGAAACACCATTAAAGTGCCCGTCAATATTCCCGAGATTAGTCACTGTTGGCGTGCTCAGTATATCCGTACCGAAACTTAAACGCAATAATTCATCCCTCCGGTTAAAGGTGAATCCAAACCAATTGTTACCATCTTTAGCGATAAATAAATGCTTGGGCCCGTCCATAAGTCCCTCTAATCTGCCCAGATCCACTTCTTCGGGCATAGACCGCAATCCTGGCTCGGCAAAATCGTAGCGCAGTAATTTAGCATTATTGGAATCGGTACCTGCTACCACGAACAGGTGCCAGCGGTCTGCATCCTTAATCATGTACAGGCCGGAAGGATTGTTAAGCCCTTCTGCAAGTCCGGTAATCATAGAGGGGCTACCCGTTAATCCATCAAGATACCGCATACGGACAAGCGTACCCACGGCATTGATATTAAACGTATAATTGATGCCGCCATCTTTACTGATGACCATACCTTTACTGTTGTTAACAGAATTAATATACCCAACATTCTCTCCTTCGGGAACGCTACTCAAATTGGCCGGACAAAAACTCCAATCGTAACTTTGCGCGTTGTTTTGCACATAGGTAGGTACAATTTCATGACCGGTACAAACCGTATCGGGCAGCGCAAACAGGTCTGGATCGGTTTGTGCCCGGCTATCATCGGGAGAAATAATAAAAGTCAGTAACAAAGAAGCCAGAAAAAGTAGTTTTTTGCTCATATCAGATATATGCTGTCCGGAATTGCTATATTATGTTTACGAAAATACCGTCCGTTTACTTTTTACAAACGAAATTTTGGCTAATGTAATAAGTTTATCGGAAAATTCTGCAAAGATTGCCTATTTTTATTTCCAAAAATTTTAACAATGCACATTATGCGTACATGCTTCAGTCCCTTATTTATTACCGCCACACTTTCCTTGCTCAGCTTTTCCGGTATGGCCAGGGAAGGAATGTGGCAACCTACCAAGCTTAAAAGACAGGAATCCGAAATGCAGCAGTTGGGTTTAAAAATACCTGTTAACCAATTATACAACACCGAGGGCACGGGCCTGAATAATGCGGTTGTTTTATTTGGGAGTGGCTGCACGGGTGAATTGATATCGGGTCAGGGGCTATTGTTCACCAACCATCATTGCGCATATAGTGCTGCCCAGGCATTAAGTACAGACCAAAACAACTTTCTCGCCAACGGCTTCTGGGCCATGAATACGGCCGAAGAATTACCCTGCCCGGGCCTTACCGTTAAAATAGTAAGAGAAACTGTAGATGTCAGTGATTATGTGCTCCGCAACCTCCCTGATACCCTGGATGAAGCCATTCGTGACAAACGGATAAAGGAAAGGATTGAGGAACTCAAAACAGCTTATCGAAAAAATTCAAACTATGAGGCAGATATTAAGTCCTACTATAATGGCAACCAATATTGGGCTAACCTCATGGAAACCTTCACGGATATTCGCCTGGTCGCCTTCCCGCCAAACGGCATAGGCAAGTTTGGTGCCGATACAGACAACTGGATGTGGCCACGGATGACAGGTGACTTTGCTGTATTTCGCGTATACGCCAATACCAATAATGCGCCTGCACCCTTTAGCTACAGCAATGTGCCTTACAAACCTAAGGTTTTCTTTCCGATTAATATTTCCGGAGTACAGGAGGGCGATTTTACCATGGTGTACGGTTTCCCCTACCAGACCCGCCAATACCTTACTTCCTATCAGGTAAGTCAGGTGAAAGACATCATTGACCCCATCCGGATTCAATCGCGCGATCGCAAACTGGCCATCTGGGACAAAAGTATGCGCAGCAGCCCAGCTTTGTTTTTAAAATATGCCGCCAAACAAAGCAGTATTAGTAATGGCTGGAAAAAATGGCAAGGTGAAGTGCTCGGACTGGAAACGAATAATGTCATCGGCCTCAAAGAAGATTATGAAAACGCATTTCAATACGCGGCGACCGCCAATGCTGATTTCCCCGGCGATCGGGAATTGCTGAGTAGAATACAGGCCGTAGTGCTCAAAAGCAACCAGGTAGTGACAGCCAATGAATATGTCAATGAAGCCATATTAGGCGTGGAAGCCATCAGCCAAGCTGCCCAACTAAAGCGTATACTGAAACTTTACCGTGCGTCATTAAGTCCGGAAGTGCTGCAGGACAGTCTGGCTTTAGTAAAAAAAGCCATGACCTCCTTCTATAAAAACTACGACCCGGCCACGGATCAACGGGTGTTCGACACCCTGGTTCCCTTTTACATGGAACAAGATCCAAATGTGGTGGCTCCGGCATTAAAAAAGCTGAAATATAACGCAGGCAACAATTATACCTCATGGAGCAACAGTGTGTTTAAGAACAGCATGATTGTCCATCCGGAAAAGATGAACAAGCTACTAGACGATGCCAGCCCAGCCGATAGCAGCAGCATCAAAGCCGATCCTGCATACCAGATTTATGCTGTGGTCGAGGCTTTTAAGTCAGAAAACATTGCTCCCGGCTATCGCCAATATGAAGCAAATATCAAACCTCTGGACCGCATTTATATGAAACGGCAGATGGAATACCTGAACAGTGGCCGTGACTATTACCCCGACGCCAACCAAACATTACGACTGACTTACGGACAGGTACAGGCAGTGAAATTGCCGGGCAGCAATAAGGCTATTACTACATTGGATCAACTGATTACTCGCCATGACGCCGAAATAGAAGAGTTTAATATTCCGCAGGGCCTACGCGATTTATACCTCAGTAAGGATTACGGGCGATGGACAGTAAACGGCAGTGTGCCTGTCAATTTCCTGGCCAGCAACCACACTACAGGTGGCAACTCCGGAAGCCCGGTCCTGAATGGAAAAGGTGAGCTGATAGGTATTAACTTCGACCGGATATGGCAGGGCACCATGAGTGACATTTTTTATGATCCTAAACTTTGTCGCAATATCAGTGTAGATATCAGGTATGTACTATTTATTATAGAAAAATACGGGAAGGCCGGTTGGCTGCTGAATGAAATGAAACTCGTCAAATAAGGGCTTGATTTTTTTCCTGAAAGTAAACAACGAAAAATACGACCTTTGACTTCCTGCCGGGCCGCCCTCGGGCGGCCCGTTATTTTTCTACAGGTTATTAGGCACATGAAGAAAATTGCACTTATTCCCGCCCGCTATGCTGCTTCCCGGTTTCCGGGCAAGCTCATGCAGCTATTGGGTGATAAAACGGTCATACGTCATACTTATGAGTCCACTTTGCAAACAGGTCTTTTTGATGAGGTGGTGGTAGTCTCTGACAGTGATATTATTTATGACGAAATAACAAGGCATGGTGGCCGGGCAATGATGAGCCAGCGCCAGCATGAATGTGGTACAGACCGCATTGCCGAAGCCGCCGAAACACTAGAAGATTTCGACATTATCGTGAATGTACAGGGAGATGAGCCTTTTACACGTAAAGAACCCCTGGAACAGCTTTTGGCTGCATTTACCGGAGTAGATGGCACCGAAGTACAGGTGGCCTCGCTGATGCAACACCTGACCCAACCCGAACTTATTGTCGACCCGAACTATGTAAAAGTTGTGGTGGACCAGCAGCAACATGCCTTATTCTTTTCCAGGTCAGTCCTACCATATGCAAGGGACAAGGAGGTTGTGATCAACTACTTTGAACATATCGGCATTTATGCTTTTCGCCGGCAAATGCTGATGGACTTTGCCCGCATGCCCGTAACGCCCTTAGAAGCTGCCGAAAAAATTGAATGTCTCCGGTTCCTCGAACATGGCATTAAGCTAAAAATGGTTGTTACAGATTATATGGGTGTCGAGATAGATACCCCTGAGGATTTGGAACAGGCAAAAAAACACCTCGATCAGCATTAAGCAGCTCAGTACGATACTTAGATAAAAAGATCAGAAAACACTTTACATACATGGCACAATTCAGAAATTTTAAGATGGTAGGTTACGTGGTCTACGGCCGTGGCTGTTTTGACCAATTGGACGAAATACTGGCACCCCAAAGGAAGGGAACAGATCCGATGATCTTTTTCGTGGACGAATACTTTCGGGACAAGTCAGATTTCTTATCCCGAATTCCACTCAGGGGAAATGACAAGATTGTAATAATAGATGTTACACACGAACCCAAAACTACCTATGTAGATCAAGTTCGGGATGAGCTGAAGGCTGCTGTAGGCAAGGTAAGTGGCATTGTTGGCATTGGCGGCGGATCCGTCATGGATATGGCCAAGGCTGTAGCATTGATGATGAATAATTCGGGCTCTTCGGCCGACTATCAGGGTTGGGACCTGGTGCCGCAAGCAGGGGTATACAAAGTGGGCGTACCTACTATATCAGGTACCGGCGCCGAGGTAAGCCGTACCTGTGTGCTCACAGGACCAACCCGGAAACTGGGCATGAATTCCGATTTTACACCTTTTGACCAGATCATTTTGGATCCCGAGCTCACGCACACGGTACCGGGCCAACAGCGTTTTTATACCGCCATGGATTGCTTTATCCATTGCGTCGAATCGCTAACAGGCACCTATCTCAATACCTTCAGTCAGTCTTACGGCGAAAAAGCCCAGGACCTCTGCGAAGAAATTTTTCTGCAACAAAAGGCATGGTCCGACACATCGGATGACAAGCTGATGATGGCTTCCTACGCAGGTGGCATGAGCATTGCCTACTCCCAGGTGGGTGTAGCCCACGCGGTGAGCTATGGCCTGGGGTATTTGCTTGGTACCAAACATGGCATTGGCAATTGTATCGTATTTAATCAATTAGAGGCCTACTATCCTGAAGGGGTCGATAAGTTTAAGCGCATGGTGGATCTCCACGAAATAGAGATTCCCAGAGGAATTACAAAAGGCTTAAGCGACAAAGATTTTGACACCATGATTCAGGTATCACTGGGAATGGCACCCTTATGGGAAAATGCGCTGGGTAAAGACTGGAAAGATATCATTACGCCTGATAAACTTAGGGCCTTATATGAACGCTTGTAACCGCCTTCGGCAACAGCAGGTTACTGTTGGGCCTAGACGCGTGTATTTTATATTTTTTGGTTAGTCCTTTCCTATGTTGCGCAAATATATATTTCTGTGGATTTGTTTATCATCCTGTGTCCCGATCAATACCTGGGCGCAATTGAATAATACTTTTCTGGAGTACAAGGCCCGGGCTCAGGACAGCCTTAAAAACACCTTACAGTTTAATTTATTCAGCAGCAGTTTTTTTAAAAATAATGAATATTTCAGCGACCTGAATGTCGGCTATACCTTATTCGGATCACAAGGCATTGCTCAGGTCAAATATGTGGCCCACCCCAATATTTCGCTGGCTGCAGGGCTCTACTATCGGCTTGATTACGGCCATGAAGGTTTTTATACCTTGTCGCCATATTACCGTTTGCAATTGTCTAAGCAGGGATACACCATCAACTTTGGTCATATAGACGGCCAAATTAACCACCGTTTGCTGGAACCACTCTTTAACCCGGAAAGGTTCATTACTGATCATCTTGAAAGTGGTTTCCAATTTAAAATAACACGAACACATATATGGGCAGATACCTGGATCAATTGGGAACGACAGCAATATCCCTTATCTGATTATCAGGAGGTGCTTACGGGTGGGCATAGTTCTGCTACTACTTTATGGTCTGACGAGCAAAACCGGCTCTCACTACCGGTTCAGGTGCTTCTGCACCATAGAGGCGGACAAATAGATACAATTGATGCGCCTACATTTACCACGGTAAATACGGCGACCGGTCTCTCCTTTCGACATCGTCCTGCCGGTGCCAATAGCGTTTTAAGATCCTGGACCATCAGCTCCTATTATTTATACTATCATGCAGCAGGGGCCGAGCAGGTATACCCGTTTACAGATGGCTTCGGTGTGTTCAATAACCTGGATGTAGAAATAGCTCAGGGCTGGAAGCTCAACCTGGGACACTGGTATGCCAGGCATTATCTGGCCCCACAAGGAGGTAATCTGTTTCAAAGTGTGAGCATGAATCCACTTCAGCCCGATCTTACTGAACCCGAACGCCACCTTCTATTTGCGGGTATAGCTTACCAGCGTAACATAGTGGAAAACCTGTCCGTGGATGTCCGGCTACAACCTTATTGGGATTTCAACCACCAACGGTTGGAATACGCCTACGCTTTGTTCTTCAATTTCCAACCGGGATTTTTATTAAAACGATTACAAGCAGGCAACTCCTGGTAAATAGGGTAAAATGAACAAGGCCGGCACCAAAAGCCTCCGATTAAGCGCAACAACGTTACGTACCTTTGCTACTTCCATCCCCCGCCCAATGCCCGGTACAGCTGCACCCGTGCACTCAGGATATTGGCCTTCAACGTTACCAGATTCAGTTCACTATCAAGCACATTGCTCTGTGCTGTAATTACTTCCAGATAAGTAGCAAAACCCGCCTTAAACAAGAGATCTGCACTTCCTACCGCCTCCTGCGCTACCCTTACCTGCTCCTCGGCTATCAGTAATTGCTCCTGCAACTTATTAATGGTGAGCAAGGCGTTCTCCGTCTCCACTACTGCTTCATAAACGCTCTTTTGGAAATCTATCTCCGCCTTATCTCGCTGTAACTGTGCTACTTCATAATCTGTCTTTAATTTTCTTTTATTAAGTAAGGGTTGCGATAAGCCCGTAACAAGCCCGCCAAAAAGTGCTCCGGGTAGGTTAAACCAATTTTGGGGCAGCATGGCATTTAATCCTCCGGTAAGCGAAATAGTCAAATTAGGATAACGATAGGCTTGCGCCACGCCAACATTTGCATTGGCTGCCACCAACTCATATTCGGCGCGTAACACATCAGGCCTGTTTTGCACCAGGTACAGCGGCAAATTGGTCAGTATCGTATTCTGCTGAATTGCAGATAGCTGGGCACTTCTGGGTATATGGGCCGGAAGCGCTCCGGTAATCAATTTCAAAGCATTTTCCTGTATCTCAATTTCCTTTTCGAGTTGAGGAATCAGCGCCGCAGCTACCAGCACCTGCGCTCGGGTTTGCTGTACAGCCAGTGCAGTTACTTCGCCCGCCTCATACTGTAAAGCCACCATCCTAAGGGTGCTGTCCCTAAAATGGAAATTTCTCCTGGCCACCTCTAATTGCTCATCCAGCATGAGCAGGTAGTAATAATCCTCAGCTATCTGAGCCACTAAGTTGGTTTGAAACAGTTTCCGGGTTTCATAATTTTGAAAGTAATCCGCCTTAGCGGCTTCCTTTTGGCGCCGTAGCTTGCCCCATATATCCAATTCCCAGCTCATTTGTAAGCTATTATAAAACTGGGATTGATAGTTATACATTGTGGGCGGCGGCTCTGTTCCTGACTGATCATACCAACCGGAAGAAGGATTGGAGTAAAAATACTGCGACCGGTATTGGCGGTTGATACCAAGTATATCAGCATCCAGCGTCGGCGCAAATGCCGCTTTGGAACGCTTAAAATACTGGTCGGCAATAGCTACATCTTTAAGCACCCCTTGCATATCAAAATTATGGGCAATAGCATGATGTAACAACTCAACCAGTACCGTATCATCAAAAAAAGAAGACCAGGGCAACATGATACTATCGGCAAGGTGAACGGCGGAATCGGGCACCTGATAAGCTACAGGAAGCTCGAATTCCGGCTTGACATAGTTCTTTCCCACTTTGCAGGAATAGAAACAGGTTCCGCACAACAGAAAAAACAAATATAGAGTGTATCCGCCTTTATTCATTATCCTCTTCATGTGTTGTAAACTTTGTTTTTAACTTTTCGTCGAGGTGCTTGAAAAGCACGAAAAGCACCGGTATAATGAATATGCCCAGAAGCACACCCGTAAGCATGCCTCCTGCTGCCCCTATACTGATAGAATGGTTGCCCTGCGCAGACGGCCCCTTGGTCCACATTAACGGAATAAGTCCTGCCACAAAGGCCAGAGAAGTCATAAGAATTGGCCTTAACCTGAGCTCAGCGCCCTTAAGTGCCGCCTGATAAATACCCAGGCCGGCATTTCTTTGCTGCACCGAAAACTCCACCATCAAGATGGCATTTTTGGCCAACAAACCGATCAGCATGACGAGGCCTAACTGCACATAAATATTATTTTCCAGGCCAGCAATATTCACAAATAAGTAAACCCCAATAAGTCCGACTGGGATAGAGAGCAATATGGCCAAAGGAAGGATATAGCTTTCATATTGAGCTGCCAAAAGGAAATAGACAAAGAGAATACTGAGCATTATGATAAGGGCACTTTGCCCGCCCGACATCTTTTCTTCCAGACTCATTCCGGTCCATTCAAACTGGTAATTTCCGGGTAGTACCTCTGCGGCCACCTGCTCCACTGCCTTCATAGCATCGCCTGTGCTGTAGCCTCCGGATGCGGAGGCATTGATCGCAATACTATTAAACAAATTATACCTGTTCACAACTTCAGGGCCCACCATTTTTTTCAGCTTAATTAGCGTATTGGCCGGTACCATTTCCCCCTTTTTGTTTCTTACAAAAATAGATTTAAAGGATTCAGGTGTAGCCCTGTAATCGAGTCCCGCTTGCATATACACCCTGTACTGGCGTCCGAACCGGGTAAAATCTCCGGCTTGCACCCTGCCGTAATAGCCGCGTATGGTCGTCATCAGATCCTTTACATTAACCCCCAATGCTTTGGCTTTAACCTGATCAATTTCTAATTCAAACTGAGGAAAGTTAGCCTGGAAAGACGTGCTTGCTGCCAATATCTCCGGTCGCTGGTTCAATACGGTCAGGAAGGTATCCGCTACAGTATTAAATGTATGAAAACTCCCGCCAAGCCGGTCCTGAAGTACAAACTCCAGCCCGGCTACATCTCCAAAGCCTTGTACTGTAGGTCTCGGAAACACCGAAAAAGAAGCTTCATGAATTTGGGCAAGGTCCTTACGAAGTGTATCCATAAACTGTTGAATATTCCGGATACCTTTTCGCTCTTTATGTGGATACATATTGATATACCCAACAGCATATGCTGAACTGGCGGAACCATCTATAGCGTTGTAACCCGCAATACTCGTCATTCCTGCCACTTCCTCACGCTTTCTGAGTATGCTATCTGCCTTATTCAATACTGCGGTAGTCCGCGACAGCGAAGCCCCCGGCGGCATCTTTATGGTATATGTAATAAACCCGTCGTCTTCAGTCGGGATAAAGCTGGTAGGTGTATAGCGCATCAGAATGACACCGATCAGGGTAATGAATACCAGACCAGCAATAGCTATAGATCGCTTCCTGATCAATATCTTAACCGTAGCGATATACTTGTTGGTCATAGCCAGTAACGCAGCATTGAAAGCATCAAAAAAGCGGTAGATAAATGCTTTTACTTTTACCCGCTTCCTGGCCTTCTTTAATTCACTTTTATCCAGGGTAGTAAAACTACTTCTCACCTGATGGTCTGGCTTTTTCAGCAGCAAAGCACACAAGGCAGGACTTAAGGTAAGTGCATTTACAGCAGATATCAGAATCGCTATGGCCAGGGTGTATGCAAACTGCCGGTAAAAAAGTCCTGCCGGCCCTTCCATAAACCCGATAGGGAGAAAAACAGCTGCCATAACCATAGTGATAGATACAATGGCAGAAGTAATTTCACTCATGGTCGACAATGTAGCCGGACGTGCCTTCTGGCCGGTAAGTTCCATCTTTTGATGCACTGCCTCCACCACCACAATTGCATCATCTACGACAATACCGATGGCCAACACCAAGGCAAACATAGTAAGCAGATTGATAGAGAAGCCAAACAGAAACAGGAAGAAGAAAGTACCGATTAATGATATGGGAATGGCAATAGCGGGTATCAGTGTAGCCCTCAGGTCCTGAAGAAAAATGAATACGATGAGGAATACCAGGAGAAATGCCTCAAACAGTGTATGAATAACCTGGTTGATCGACTCATCAATCTGGTCCCTCACGCTATAAGTGATCTCGTATTCGATACCTTCCGGAAAATCTTCGGCAAGGCGCTCCAAAATCTTTCGTACCTGCACGTCAATAGCCCGGGCATTCGATCCGCTATTCTGCGTGATGTTCAGGGTGAGTCCCGGATACCCGTCTACCCTGTTGTTGCTTCCCAGGTTGGAGGAGCCCAATTCCAGCTTGGCCACATCTTTGAGGTATAAAATAGTACCATCTTCGTTGGTACGAATAACTATGTTTTCAAATTCCTCAGGGACACTGAAACGCCCCTGGTGTTTAATAATAGTCTCAAAGCTCTCGTTTGATGTTTCTCCAAACTTTCCCGGCGCAATCTCAAAATTCTGGTCCTTTACCGCATTGACTACGTCCTGAGGCACTAGTCCATAACCCGCAAGTTTTTCGGGATTGAGCCAGACGCGCATGGAATAATCCCTGGCACCTACACGAGACACCTCTGCCACCCCGTCTACCCGCAATAGTTCCCTGTTGATATTAATTTGCGCATACGCCTGGAGAAAGGTTTCATCATAGGCTCCCTGCCGTTCTTTACTGAAGAGATTAATGGTCATAATCACCCCGCTTTGACGAGGCATCACTGTAATACCCGATTCATTTACCTCAGGCGGTATACGGTTCGCTGCTTTGGAGATACGGGTTTGCACATTTACCGAAGCAATATTGGGATCGGTGCCGGCTTTAAAAAATACATTCACCGCACCGGAACCAGAGTTACTGGCAGAGGAACGAATATAGGTCATCCCCTCCACGCCGTTAACTGCTTCTTCAATAGGCAGCAGTACACTTTCGGCTACTGTTTCTGCATTGGCACCTGGATAGGATAAAGAAACGACCACACTTGGGGGAGCTATTTCCGGAAAACGGGTTACAGGCAGCCGGCTCATGCCCACAATGCCGAGAATAACCAGAAGCATAGATACAACAGTAGCAAGTATTGGCCTGTTGACAAATGTTTTTAACATGCATTTTTTGTTTTAGCCCAAGCTTAAAAACCGGATATCCTGAAGTCAGGGAGCGGCCTTTACAGCTGCCCCTTGTGGCCTAAGGGTACTATTAGTGGTCATGCCTGCCGGGGTTAACGGCTTAATGACCATCCCTTCTGATATCTTATCAAAGCCTTCCGTAATGATGTAATCTCCCTTCTGGAGCCCCTCCTCTATAATATAACGGCCGTCGCTCCGACCCGAAATCGTAATCAGCTGTTTCACCGCCTTGTTATCCCGGTCCATTTTCATCACGAATGTTTTATCCTGCAGTTCCATCGTAGCTTCCTGCGGTATGAGTATAACACCCGATTGGGTTTCTTTCATTTTCAGCGTGCCGGTATTACCGGACCTGAGTATGTTTTCTTCATTTGGGAAAGTAGCCCGCAGGGAAATCGCCCCGGTACTTTTATTTACCTGCCCGCCCGCCACGGCATCCACTATGCCCTTATGGGGATATTCTGTTCCATCCGCGAGCATCAATGACACGTAAGGAAGAAAGCGCGAACTCTTCGGCGTAGCGGTATCACGGGAGCTGTTTTTTCTGAAATAATAAAAATCAGATTCGCTCATGGAGAAATAAACATACACTTCATGCACATCGGTCAATACAGTTATGGGTTCGTTGTCCCTGCTGCTTGCCAGGTTGCCTATACGCTTTGGAATTCTGCCGATGTAGCCGCTAACCGGTGCCGTAATAGTGGTAAACTCAAGATTGATGCGCGCACTGGCTACCGCAGCACTGGCCTGTGCTAAAGAAGCTTGTGCAATTTCATAATCCGACTCCGCTTTTCGAAGCCTCACCTCTGAAATCACTTCATTTTGCACGAGGGGGCGGATACGCTCCAACTCAATACGCGCATTTTCCAAACGGGCTTTCTCCACATTCTCGTTTGCTATAGCATTATTCAGCAACTCCTGGTAAGGCAGAGGGCTTACTTTAAACAATTTTTGTCCTTTGTCCACAAAATCGCCCTCATCCACATATATTTCTTCCAGAAGGCCCTCTACCTGAGGCCTGATTTCTACATTTACTTTACCTTCTATAGTACCTAAAAAATCCTTTGTCAATACCGCTGTACCGGTGTCTATCCGATACACCGGAAGTGCCAGTTCATTATGGCTTTGTTTCACTATTTTTGAGTTCCTGTCGGCGCAGCTGCTGAGCAGTAAAATTTCCAGCAGAATCCCTAAGCTAAACAGAATAAGGGCTATATTAAATGATCTTCTGTCATTTAACTTCTTTATGTTGATCATGGTTAGTTTTATTCTATAAGCGCTCTTTTCTTTACAATAATTAAATTGTTCCTTTCATGCCGGCTGCGCAATAAGCCGCAAAATACCTGGAAACAGGAGCAAAATATGTTGTTTTAACAGGAAATTTAAGTAAAAAGTATGATTTTGGCATTAAGTTGTATCTTTTTT
>JBEBUO010000040.1:0-14842 GCA_040393285.1 Taibaiella helva
AACTGGAGCAAACTCCGGAACATCAACAAATCGTAGAAAATGAGTTTGCTCAGGAGTTGCCTGTATTAAGCGACAGCTTGTTGAGCGCCACTACACCCAGAAGGGATTTCCTGAAATTTTTGGGATTTAGCACGCTGGCAGCTACTATTGCCGCCAGTTGCGAAATGCCTGTGCGTAAAGCCATACCTTATGCCATTCAGCCCGACGCAGAGCGCCTGGTGCCTGGTGTGGCTAACTATTACGCCTCTTCTTTCGTAGACAATGGGGATTTTTGTTCCGTGTTGGTAAAAACACGCGACGGCCGGCCTATTATGGTGGAGCCTAATATGCTTTCAAAGGTTTCACAAGGGGGCATTAACGCTCGTGTCATTGCTTCTACATTAAGCCTGTATGATAAGACGCGCTTACGTCAGCCTCATGTGAACGGAAAGCAGGTCGATACTTTTGATAAAGTGGACAATCCGATTACAAGTGCATTAAATGCTGCCCCAGGTACTGTTTATTTGCTCACCGGGTCCATCATCAGCCCTACTACTAAAGAGGTTATTAATCGCTTCCTGGCAAAACATCCGGGAGCTAAGCATATCCAATACGACCCGGTGTCCTATTCCGGTATGTTGCTGGCTAATGAGGCCAGTTATGGTAAACGTGCCCTGCCTACCTATCATTTTGATAAGGTAAAAACGGTGTTTAGCCTGGGTGCCGACTTTTTGGGTACCTGGTTAGGTGCTTTAGAATATAGTGCGGCATTTGCCAAAACAAGGAAAATACTGGGCAAAGAAGCGCAGCAAGCGGAAATGAGTAAGCACTATCAGGTGGAGGCCACGATGTCTATGACTGGTGCCAATGCGGATGAGCGTGCCACTTGTAAGCCTTCCGAATACGGGAAAGTAGCTGCAGCACTTTATGCTGCTGTATCCGCCGGTACTGCTCCTTCATTCCCTTCCAAAAAGCTGAACGCTTTGATTACTGCCGCAGCTTCCGATCTTAAAAAAGGAAACGGCTTGGTGGTATCTAACAGTAATGATGTGGCTGTACAGACCATTATTAATGGTATTAATGCAGCAATCGGTGCTAATGGTACGACGATAGACTGGTCAGCAACAACGAATTATAAGCAAGGTATTGATGCCGACATGGTTAATTTTGTCAATGCCATGAATGCCGGCCAGGTAGGAGCAGTACTTATACACGGAGTAAACCCGGCTTACGATTATTTTGATCAAAAGAAATTTATAGACGGCCTGAAAAAAGTGAAACTCTCTGTTTCCTTCAACGACCGTATGGATGAAACCACACAACTTTGTGCTTACGCCGTTCCTGACCATCACTGGCTGGAAAGCTGGGGTGATGCGGAGCCGCGTACAGGGCATTACAGTTTCATTCAGCCCACCATTGCTCCTTTGTTCAAGACCCGCGCTTTTCAGGACAGCCTGCTGACCTGGAGTGGTGAAACAGCATCCTACTACGATATATATACCGATTATTGGGTAAGCAAGCTGGGTAGCCGTGCCACCTTTGATAAGGCTTTGCAAGACGGCGTAGCGGAACCCGGGGAAGTGACCCTTGGCAGTGCTTCATTTTCAGGAAATATGGGCGCAGCTATTGACAAGGCCACAGCCCAACAAAGTGGAAAGTATGAAGTAGTGGTGTATGAGTCCTTAGCTATAGGTTATGGTGGTGCCTGGAGTAATAATCCCTGGCTGCAAGAGATGCCCGATCCGATCACCAAGGCTACCTGGGACAACTACGTGTGTATGTCGCCTAAAACCGCCCGGGAATCGTTTGATGCAGAACTCACTGGCATTAACCAGGTGGTACGGGAGAAACGTGTGGTGAAAGTAAAAGTTGGTAACAACGAGATTGCCTTGCCGATAGTGGTCGTACCTGGTATGCACGATGCTGTGGTAGCCGTTGCCACCGGATATGGACGTGACAAGCAAGTGGGCCGTGCGGCTGCTGACCTGGGAAAGAATGTGTATCCGCTGGTTACTTTCGATGGTCAGACGTTTAATTATGCTAACGGTTGCTCTATAGAGAAGACGGATCAGGTGTATCCTGTTGCCATCACACAAACCCACCAGAGTTATGAGGCTCGTCCTATTCTCAAAGAATATACAATTGAGGAATTCAAGAAAGATCCCCGTCACCTGATTAACGAACGCAAGCAAGAATTAGGTCATTATACCCACCTGCATTGGGAAGGTCATCATGAAGAAGACCCGGATGCGGATTTTGATGAAGAAGCCTTCAGGAAGAATGGTACACTGTATCCCGATCATGAGAAGCATGGTATCCACTGGGGCATGTCTATCGACCTGAACACCTGTACCGGATGTGCTGCCTGTGTTATTGCCTGCCAGGCCGAGAATAACGTGTCTGTGGTGGGTAAACATGAAGTATTGAAGTCTCAGGAAATGGCCTGGATTCGTATTGACCGCTATTTCAGCGGCGATCCTAATGATCCGGATAGCATTCAGGCGGTATTCCAGCCTATGATGTGCCAGCATTGTGATAATGCACCTTGTGAGAACGTTTGCCCGGTATCTGCTACTAACCACAGTAGCGAAGGCCTGAACCAAATGGCTTACAACCGCTGTATCGGTACCAAGTATTGTGCCAACAACTGCCCTTACAAAGTACGTCGTTTCAACTGGTTCGATTTTAACGGTGCAGATAGCTTTGCGGATAACCTTTATGAAGACGGGCGCCGGGATGACATTAATGACGACCTGACGCGTATGGTATTGAATCCGGACGTGACCGTTCGTAGCCGCGGTGTAATGGAAAAATGTTCTTTCTGTGTACAAAGGCTTCAGGATGCCAAGCTGGAGGCAAAAAAAGCCGGTCATCCGATGAAAGATGGCGCTGCACGTACTGCCTGTCAGGTAGCCTGTGCTTCCGATTGTATTACATTTGGAAACGTGAACGACAAGGAAAGTGCAATTTACAAAACGCGCTATGAAGATAACAAAGAGCGGGTTTTCTATGTGTTGGAACAGTTACACGTTTTGCCTAATGTGAACTATCTTTCCAAGATCAGGAATACAAATGAGATTGTAGCCGGCGGCGAACGGGATGAAATGGCCAAACAGCATATTTAAAAACGGAAGGATCAAGTTAATAATATATAAATTCAGGAGTAGAAAAGAGGTAATGTACACTGTTTTTTTACTGCCTTATCCAATAAAATAAGTTATGCATCTTAAGTACGAATCATTTGTTAGGGAGCCACTTATTAACGGCAACAAGACCTATGCCCAGGTAACAGAGGATATATGTCGCCCCATAGAACAAAAGCCAAGCAGACTTTGGTATTTGGGATTTATTTTCTCATTGTTGTTGTTGGGTTTTGGGGTTTTTTCCGTGACATGGGAAGTTTACTGGGGTATTGGTACCTGGGGTATTAACCGTACCGTGGGTTGGGGCTGGGATATTACCAACTTTGTATGGTGGGTAGGTATCGGTCACGCCGGAACCCTGATCTCTGCCATCTTGCTGCTTTTCCGCCAGGGCTGGCGTACCGGTGTAAACCGTGCGGCTGAGGCCATGACCATTTTTGCTGTAATGTGTGCGGGTATGTTCCCTATCTTTCACATGGGTCGTGTATGGAATGCTTTCTATGTATTACCTTATCCCAACACGCGCGGTGCTTTATGGCCCAACTTTAACTCAGCTCTTCTTTGGGACGTATTTGCGATCTCTACTTATTTTACCGTTTCGCTTCTATTCTGGTATTCAGGTTTAGTACCTGACTTTGCTACCATCCGCGACCGTGCTAAAACCAAACTGCGTAAGAAACTTTATGGTTTGGCATCTTTTGGCTGGACCGGTACTGCCAAGAACTGGCAACGTTTTGAGGCCTTATCGCTGGTATTGGCAGGCTTAGCTACGCCACTGGTACTTTCTGTACACACCATCGTATCTTTTGACTTTGCTACTTCTGTCATTCCCGGTTGGCACGCCACTATCTTCCCACCCTACTTCGTAGCGGGAGCGGTATTCTCGGGTTTTGCCATGGTGCAAACCCTGCTTATACTGGTTCGGAAGATATTCCGCCTTGAGGATTACATCACTATCGGCCATATAGAGGCGATGAACAAAGTAATCGTTCTGACCGGATCAATCGTAGGTGTGGCTTACCTTACCGAGCTATTTATGGCCTGGTACAGCCAGGTGATTTATGAGCAACAAGCATTTAAATGGCGTGTAGCCGGACCTTATTGGTGGAGTTACTGGGCCATGATGACCTGTAATGTGGTATCGCCTCAGTTCTTCTGGTTCAAAAAGCTGCGTCGTAATATTGTATTTACCTTCCTGCTATCTATTGTGGTGAATATAGGTATGTGGTTTGAACGCTTCGTAATTATCGTTACTTCCTTGTATCGCGATTATCTTCCGTCAAGCTGGACCTACTACAGCCCTACCTGGACGGAGATGGGTTTTTATATCGGCACATTTGGTTTGTTCTTTACCTGCTTCTTCCTGTTTGCCAAGTATTTCCCGGTGGTAGCCATAGCGGAGATTAAGTTTACCCTGAAAACCTCGGGCGATAACTATAAGCAACAAATGAAGCATTTGGAAGAGAAATCGCTTCCTGAATTTATTCATGAAGCAGAGCATGCGCATTAATTTTAAAATAACTGAAATAGAGAGTTGGGCGTACCGACTTTTGAATTTTACCTTTTGAATTTATAAAAATGGCTATTAAAAAATTTGCAGTTGCCTGTTACGACGACGAAGCGGTATTGTTTCCCGCTGTGGAAAAGGTACGTAACAGCGGTTATAAATTGCATGATGTGTACACACCATTTCCGGTTCACGGTCTGGATGTGGCGCTGGGTCAGAAAGAGACTGATCTTCATATTGCCGGCTTTTGTTACGGACTTACGGGAACCGCTACGGCCTTAAGCTTTATGAGTTGGGTATTTACCAAGGATTGGCCCATTAATTATGGTGGTAAACCGTTCTTTTCTCTTCCTGCATTTATTCCCATTACATTTGAACTTACAGTATTATTTGCTGCTGTGGGTATGGTGCTTACTTATTGCTACCTCAACCAGATTATGCCAGGTGTAAAAAAGCACGTGTTTCATCCCCGTCAGACAGATGACCTGTTTGTAGTCGTGCTGGAAATAACAGATCCGGCTTCGGAGCAGGAAATGGTTGACTTTTTGAAATCTACCAACCCGGTAGAGACAAATGTGCAGATTGCGGAAGAAGGCTGGTGGTATGGCCGTTGGGACAAGGAAGAAGATTATCAAAAACAAATTGCATAGAACATTTGCCCCAGGCAATAATCTATTAAGAATACAACATGAAAAAAACAGCCTTATTTTCTTTTATCATAGCTGGATCTGCATTGATAGCGGCTTGTAATAGCGGGGACATACGTCGTAACCCGGGTAAAACCTATGCGCCGGATATGATCTATTCCCAGGCTTATGATGCGTATACGACGAATCCGGTAACCGCTAACGGACTGACCAGCCAGCTACCGGTACCCGGCACTGTGGCCCGTAACCAGGCATTGCCTACGCACCTCACCGAAGCAGATTCACTCAGTTACTACGCATTACAGTCTCCTTATAAATTTTCTGTGGAAGAACTGGAAGAAGGTAAGCGCTTGTTTGATATTTATTGTGGTATTTGCCACGGTACTGCTATGGATGGTAACGGCCCTTTATACAGCAGCGGAAAGTTTGCAGCTATGCCGGCTAACCTGCACGGAGAGGCTTACCTCAACATGTCTGTAGGGAAAATTTATTATGCCATCATGTATGGAAAGAATATGATGGGTGCTTATTCCAGTCAGCTGAATGAACATCAGCGGTGGGCTGTGATTGCCTATATAAAGCAGGTACAAAGTGAAAACGGAGGCGCCCCCTTTACGCTGGCGGCTGCCGAAGATACGGGAGCACCGGCCAAAACACAAGACACAGCAACATTAGCAGCACCAGCAACGACACCGCAGGTAGATACGCCGGTAGCTGCTCAATAACAATAACTAAGCGCATTTACGGCCTGGCCGATTGATAAACTTTTATTTTTTTTAATGCTCCTTTTAAAGGGACAAAGCATCAGAATTTTATGATTACGGAACGTTTTGAAGTACCTTCAAGGTTAAGAACCACAGGACTGGTATTGCTGATTATCGGTATTGTTTCGCTGATAGCGGGTTTTGCCTTATTAGCAGGCGGTGACCAGTATGAGCAAGCGAGGTTTTGGACCGTATTGTTACAGAACAGTGTTTATTTTCTGTTTATCTCTTCGGCATCCCTGTTTATTATGGCGGCTGCCGGCCTGGCTCAGGGCGGTTGGATCGTTGCTTACAGGCGCGTACCGGAGGCGATTGGGGTCAATGTATGGGTTTTCGGCGTAATTGCTTTGGTGATCTTGTTTTCTATTGTTTTTGGTCTTGGTGATCATAATCCCGTATTTCATTGGGTACACCCTGGCGATGATAAGATATTACAAGGTAAATCGTCCTTTTTGAATAAAGGGATGTTTGTTGGTTTTTCTGTTGTCACAGTAGCCCTATGGAGCTGGTTTGGTTTTAAATTCCGCCAGAATTCGCTGGCTATGGAAACCGCCCCTAAGAACAGTACTAAGCTGTATTGGCGTATGGTAGCCCTTTCCGGAGCCTTCCTTTTTGTTTACGCCTTAACTATGATGAGTACTACTCCCTGGTTCTGGCTGATGAGCATTGATGCACACTGGTATTCTACACTGTATAGCTGGTACGTGTTTTCCAGTTCGTTTGTAAGCGGAATGGCTATGATCCTGTTGTTTGTTGTTTACCTGAAAAATCAGGGGAAAATGCAAATCGTTACACGGGAGCATATGCATGATTTGGGTAAATTCATGTTTGCCTTTAGTATCTTCTGGACGTATTTGTGGTTTGCCCAGTTTATGCTTATCTGGTATGCCAATATACCGGAGGAGACAGGATACTTCAAAATTAGGATGCAAGGCCCTTATAGTTTCTTTTTCTGGGCTAATCTGATTTTGAATTTTGTAATGCCTATTCTTATTCTGATGACCCGGCCGAGCAAGCGTAATTATTTTACTATTGTATTTATGGCTATTACGATACTGTTTGGTCACTGGATTGACTTTTACCTGATGACGATGCCCGGACCATTGCAACAGCATTGGCACCTGAGCTGGTATGAATTAGGTATTGCCCTGGGATTTGTAGGCTTGATGATTCTGTTGGTGTCGCGCAGCCTGTCCAAAGCTAATTTGGTTGCCAACAACAACCCGTTATTAAAAGAAGCACTGGTACACGTTAGTTAGGTATACCGGGTATAAACTGTAGTTAATATTATTATTGCCCCAAAGGGAATTACGAGAAAAAATATAAAAAGCAATGTCGGGATTAATTATAACCGCCTTAGTTGTTCTGGTTTTTATTGTTATCTATCAGATTGCCAAAGCCAGCGAGTTAGCAACTATATTACGTGGAGAAGAAAAGGTGAAATATCAGACCAATCGCCTGATGGCTTGGCTGATGGTTATCTTCTTTATTTTGGGTATGATCGGCTTGTATAAATGCCATGTGTACCTGATGGACTTTATGCTACCCGAATCGGCTTCAAAAGAAGGGGTACAGTATGATAATATGCTGTACGTTACACTGATCATCACCGGTTTCGTATTTTTCGCTACGCATATCCTGCTTTTTTGGTTTATTTATCGTTATCAGTCTACGGAAACACGTAAGGCCTACTACCTTGCTCATAATAACAAATTGGAGATCCTATGGACAACTATTCCCGCTTTGGCATTGGTTATTTTGGTTGTTTTCGGTCTTAAACATTGGTTCACTATTACGGGCGATGCACCTAAAGGATCACAAGTAGTGCAAATTGTGGGTAAGCAGTTTAACTGGGTAATCAGGTATCCGGGTAAGGATGGGGTTTTAGGCAAAACAGATTATCGCCTGATCAATGATGCGACTAATATTTTGGGTCTGGACTGGAATGACCCTGCCAGCAAAGATGATGTGATTATTGAGAATGGAGAAATGCATGTGATCAATGAAATACCTGTACACCTGGTGATCAATTCACGCGATGTGATTCACGATGTGGGTTTACCTCACTTCCGCTTGAAGATGGATGCCGTACCGGGTATTACCACCACCATGTGGTTTACACCCAGCATTACGACCAAGCAAATGCAGGAAAAAACAAAAGATCCTGAGTTTGTATACGAAATAGCTTGTGATCAGATGTGCGGTAACGGACACTATTCCATGAGAGGTACGGTAGTTGTGGAAACCAAAGGTGATTTTGTGGTATGGATGGCCAAGCAAAAGCCTTATTACCAATTGCACCACGGGCCTAAGGAAGAAGAAGGTCCTGCTGCTACAGACTCCACTGCTGTAAATGAAGTAACAGAAGAGGTGGCCTTGTCGGATGCAAACTAAACAAGCGGATAACCGGCATTTAGGATAGACAAAGTAAAAAATCAATTAATAATTAAGACTTACCTTTGCGAGAAGGAATAGAAATATACACAAAATGAGTAACGAAGCTACACTAGGAACTGCTCAAGCCGCACATTTGCACCCCGAAACGCATGGCCACCACGACCATCATGAGCAGCACTTCATTACTAAGTGGATCTTTAGCCAGGACCACAAAGTAATTGCTAAGCAATATTTGATTACAGGTATTATCTGGGCAATTGTTGGTGCCCTGTTTTCTGTATTCTTCCGTTTGCAGCTGGGCTTTCCAGAAGAAACATTCCCCGTAATGGAACAGTTTCTGGGCCATTGGGCAAAAGGTGGTAAGCTTACTCCCGAATTTTATTATGCGTTGGTGACGATGCACGGAACTATCCTTATCTTTTTTGTACTTACTGCAGGTCTTAGTGGTACTTTTAGTAACTTCTTAATACCACTTCAGATAGGTGCCCGTGACATGGCTTCACCATTCATGAACATGCTGTCTTACTGGTTCTTCTTTGTGTCCAGCATTATTATGTTTGGTTCCCTGTTTGTTCAAACGGGCCCTGCAGCAGGTGGGTGGACCACTTATCCACCGTTAAGCGCATTGAAGGAAGCTTCTATTGGTTCTGGCATTGGGATGGATTTATGGTTGATCAGTATGGCATTGTTTGTGGTGTCACAGCTACTGGCGGGCCTTAATTATATTACTACGATCCTTAACATGCGTACCAAAGGGATGAAGATGACGCGCTTGCCGCTGACCATGTGGTCTTTCTTCTTTACCGCTGTTTTGGGTGTACTTTCTTTCCCTGTATTATTATCTGGTTTCGTACTGCTTATTTTCGATCGCCATGCCGGTACCAGCTTTTACCTGTCCGAAATCTTTATAGGGGGCAAAGCCTTATCTCATATTGGTGGTTCGGCCATTCTTTATCAACACTTATTCTGGTTCCTGGGCCACCCAGAGGTATATATCGTGATGCTGCCGGGTATGGGTATAGCATCCGAAATTCTTTCGACCAATAGTCGGAAACCTATTTTTGGTTACCTGGCCATGATTATATCCCTGCTAGGTATTACTTCGCTAGCCTTCTTGGTATGGGCGCACCATATGTTCGTAACAGGGATGAGTCCTTTCCTGGGAGGTATATTTGTGCTACTTACCCTCATGATTGCCATACCGTCGGCGATCAAGGTGTTTAACTGGCTAACCACCATCTGGAGAGGAAACCTGAAGTTTACCGTGCCTATGTTGTTTGCACTGGGTTTTGTATCTCTGTTTATTTCCGGTGGTCTTACAGGTATTTTCCTGGGTAACTCTGCTCTGGATATCCACTTACATGATACTTATTTTGTTATTGCCCACTTCCACTTGGTAATGGGTGTAAGTTCCTTCTTCGGTATGTTTGCGGGTGTCTACCATTGGTTTCCTAAAATGTTCGGACGCTTCATGAATAATACCCTCGGCTATATTCACTTCTTTATCACTTTAGCAGGGGCCTACCTTATTTTTTGGCCGATGCACTATGAAGGTATTGCAGGTATGCCACGCCGTTACTACGACTATAGTGCCTGGAAATCGTTTTCGCAATTCCAGGATCTGAACGCCTTTATCAGCGTTGTGGTAATCATCGTTTTCTTTGCACAACTTTTGTTCGTGTTTAACTTCTTTGTGAGCATTTACAAAGGACGCAAAGTAACCCATCCCAACCCTTGGGGTTCTACAACACTGGAATGGACGACACCTATTAATCCCGGCCATGGTAACTGGGAAGGACCTATTCCTGAGGTGCATCGTTGGGCTTACGACTTTAAAGATAATGGCGAAGGAGGAGATTTCATTCCTCAGAATGTACCGCTTAGGCCCGGCGAAGAAAGTCATTAAGATTTCCTTATCGGGTATAAAATATAGAAAACGGAGGTGTGCGCACAATATGTATCGCTACCTCCGTTTTTGTTACCTTCAATGCTGCTAATTCTATTATATTATTCATGCGTTATCTTTTTTTCTTTTGTTTTTGCATGACCACATGTGCTGCTTCGATAAATGCTCAAGAGTATATCATCTACCGAAATAGTGATCGGGAACAGGCGACACTTACAGATGTGGTAGGAGCGCTACAAGAAGGATCAATATTGGTCTTTGGCGAGCAGCACGACGATTCGATTGCCCATGTGTTGGAACTCAGCTTTTGGCAGGCGATACACCAGAAGTTTGGCACTGCAGCGACATTGTCGTTAGAGATGTTTGAACGGGATGTACAAGGAGTACTTGACGAATACTTAAAGGGGTTGATCAGCGAGAAGAATTTTCGCAAAGAAGCCAGGGCCTGGAATAATTACGATGATTACCAGCCGCTCGTAGCCTATGCCAAGGAAAATAGGCTTAAAGTGACAGCGGCCAATACACCTGCCCGATACGTAAATCGGGTTACGAGGTTAGGCTTAGGCGCCCTGACGGAGCTAGATAAAATAGCAAAAAAGAACTTTTTGCCCCCATTACCCGTTGATACGCTTGGCGGAAAGTATGCGGCTCTTTTTGCCGAGATTATGGGAGGACACGAAATGTCAGGCATGCATTTATACCAAAGTCAGAACCTTTGGGATGCAACCATGGCCTGGTCCATCCACCAGGTGATGCGGGAAAACAAGCGATCTGTTGTATTTCAGGTAAACGGAAAATTTCACAGCGACTTTCATACCGGCCTGGTAGAGCGCCTTGTACGGCAGTATGGCCATAAAGTAGTAAGTATTAGCTGCATTCCTGTGGTCGACATAACCAAGCCGGACTGGCAGAAGTTAGCCGGAATAGCCGATTTTGTTATCCTTACAGCTTCATCGCCAGCCACACCATAGTTGGAAGAAATCGGGTGCTTCAGAAAGATTCATGAAACCTAAAAGGACCTAGACGACGTTCGCCTCTAATAGGACCCAAATAATAAAGCGGCTGCAAGGGTTTTCCGAGCAGCCGCTTTGCTTATTTATAGTGTATCTTATTTTCTCTTTGTTTTTGAAAACACTAAAGCCGTTAGCCAAGACATTAAGCTAAATAAAATGGTGAAAATCAGGCTGTTTAAGATAAATATTTTTTCAAAAACAAACGAGTTTAGCATCCAGAGGATCGCTACATATACGATGAGCTGGAGGCCTATTACGCCTAACTTTCTTTGCCAATACCCTACCATCCCGGTAAATCTAAATTTTATCTTTAATAATAACAACTGTGCGCCAGTGGGTCGCGATGTACCACTGGAAGCAACACCACCACATTTTTATTGCCTCAGCAGTAGGCTATGCCGTAACGGAAGCGGGAACCATATCGGCTGTAAAAACAGTTGCGAAGTGTTCCGTAAAAATGCGTTTCACCTCCTGCTCATCAAGCTCATGGCCTAACTCCTGTTGCATGCTGGTCACCCCTTTGTCTATAATGCCACAAGGTACAATATGGTTAAAAAAGCTAAGATCAGTATTGACGTTTAATGCCAGACCATGAATGGTGATCCAGCGGCTACAACGTACACCCATAGCACATATTTTTCGCGCTTTGCCAGGGGTGTCAGCATCCAACCACACACCTGTTGACCCTTCCAGCCGGCCGGATTCAATACCAAAGTCTCTAAGGGTGCGTATGATCGCCTCCTCCAGGAAGCGCATGTATTTACCCAAATCCGTAAAGAACTGTTCCAGATCAAGAATAGGGTAGGCCACCATTTGGCCGGGGCCATGATAGGTAATGTCGCCTCCCCGATTTGTCTTATAAAAGGTTACTCCAAGATCTTTCATTGATTGGTTGTTGATCAGGAGGTTTTCCATAGCACCACTTTTTCCTAAGGTGTACACATGAGGGTGTGTACAAAGCAACAAGCGGTTACTAATTGGCCTTTGTTGACTGATATCGGACGATTCCTGGCTATGTCTAAGGGATTTGATAGCCAGACCTTCTTTCATGTAATTTTCCTGAGTTTCCCAGGCTTTTCCGTATTCAATTTCACCCAGGTCTTCTATAATAATTTGATGATTCATGCTCCGTATATAATGGGTTCTTGGTAGATACAACAGGAATAGCACATGCTACGCTGCAGGAAGTAGCAATACTTGCAAGCAAATTTACTAAAAAAAGGGCTATGCCTTATGAATGCATAGCCCTGGTAAATAATGTAGTGATGCCTCTATATTAAGGAGTAGCTTTCAGCCGTAGCCCTGAAAAATGACAAATTTGTTTTGTATTCAGTTGGTTGTTGATCGTTTCCATATACATGGAAAGTAAATGACCATCTACAGTAATATAGGCATGAAGTGAAATCATATCATCAACGTGTGTGTAAAAATGAGTTTCAGGCGTCTGTGCTTTGGCATACATGCTCAATACAGATGTGTTGCCGGTTCCCAGCATCAGCTTGATGGAGTCGGGTTCCTGCATCAGCTCAATAGTAATGGTATCTGCCTTAATCGGGAATTTATCGCAGCGCATATTACCTACAAAAGTACCGGTAAACCTGCTTGCGGAAGTAATATCACACTCTGCGCCTTCATAGCCCTCAGGGCACTGGCAATAACCATTGCTGCAAACGCCATCGTGTTGGCAATTGAGTTCGGCACAGGGATCCTGCTCGCAGGAACTTAAAGTGACCATGCCACCTACTGCCAAAAAACCAAAGATACTGAAGAGAATAGATTTCAATTTATTCATAAACCAAATTGTAAAAAATGACCATTAATTATCGAACTGGATAAAGTTTAGGACGTTAAGGTACAAAAAAAAATGAAGCTGCAATAGTATTGTGCCATTTTTTTAATTGTATTATGAAGAAGAAAGGCCGTCTATATTCATTTGTGAGGCAAATGAGTAAGACAGCCCTTTTCCGTATGATGCATGTTTTTTTAGTGGTGGTGGTGGCCCGAGCTTTTAGCAGCAAACACTTCTTCCGTCACCTCTTCTGAAGGGATTTCCATTACTTCAGCGATTTTGACAAATAGCTTATCAAATAGCAGGCGGCGGTAGGTTTCGTCCATGGTTTTTTCGTCTTTCGACATTTTTTCCAGGTAGGCGTCCATCCATTCTGCCTCATCTCCAGCTTTCATACCAAAGTAGCTCATCACTTTGGTTTTAACATCCTGCATCACTTCTTCCAGGCTAACCTGAATGTCGTATTCGCGAATGAGTTTGTCGGAAATAAGTGTCCATCGTAATTGGTGATCAAAATTGGGAAATTCTTTTTCAACCTCTTCTTCCGTTTTTTCTTCTTCTCCGCTGCGCTTCAACCATGATTTGAGAAAATCAACAGGAAGCTCCAATTGCGTTTCGTGTATCAAGGTTTCGAAAATTTCATTTTGGAGGCGGTCGTTTGCCAGTTTTTCGGTTTCTTTTTCCAGTTCCTCTTTCACCTTGTTGCGAAAACCGGCTTCATCACTTATATCAGCACCCGGGAAAGCCTCGGCGAAAAACGCTTCGTTTAGCTCCCTGGGCATTAAGCGCCCTATTTTGGTGAGGGTTAATTTATAATGAGCTTTGGAGGCGGCTTCATCATCGGGTTGTCGTATAGCGCTCTTCATGAATTCGGGCAGCTCTTCTTCGCTGCAAAATGCTGCAGGAACAAAGACGAAAGTGTCTTCCGGCTTCATGGCCTTCACTTTTTCTGCCAATTGCTTTGGCATTTGTTCCAAGGTCACCACATCTTCTGTCTTTTCGGTATCTGCTGCTACCGCGCCGCTTTCGTCGCAGGCTTCGTAGCTGGCATATACGATATCTGTATCATTTTCAAAATGATCCGGGTTTTCTACTTTGCCGGCACGACGTGCAATGTTTTCAATTTCGTCTGCTACCAGCTTATCGGTTACCTCAATCTTGTAGCGGGTGATGCTACCTTTTTTCGATAAAGGAGTGATCTCAAACTCCGGTTTCAAGCCGATTTCGAAAGCGAAGTCAAAATCGCTGGGTTGATTCATGTCAAAATGAAGCTTTTCTCCGGTTTCCATAGCCAGCGGCTGTGCAAAAATCTGAGGTTTTGTTTCATTCAGATAGGTTTCCAATTCACGATTAGCACTGCGGAGTACTTCATCTATAAATACAGACTGTCCGTACATTTTCTTCACCATACCTTTCGGTACATTGCCTTTTCTAAAACCGGGGATGTTAACACTTTTACTGTGTTGCTTTAGGGCTGTTTCAAATGCCGGATAATAGTCTTCTTTGGATAATTTTACCACTAATTTTTCGTGGAGATTGCCTATGGGTTCACGAGTTACCGTAGCCATGTGTTAAAGATTTTTGATAATTTAAATTGTGTTGTCTTTCAAAAGTTCATCATTAAGATAAAAACCCCGCAATAGCGGGGCTTTTTATTTCGGTGCGGGTGGAGGGACTCGAACCCCCAAGCCTCGCAG
>JBEBUO010000041.1:0-14743 GCA_040393285.1 Taibaiella helva
TAACTTCCAAACATAAGTAAATGGATGCTAAGGGTAAGTTCTTTAAAGCAAATCAGAAAATGCTTGCCCCAGGAACGAAAACTGAGTACGGTTTGTCCCCTTAATAAATGTTTGTCGATTTTACTATTCCCTGCTACAGACTGCACTTTTTGCCCCTCCAACTGCAAACGCGCAACAGCTGTTCTCAAAATAACAATGGACGGCCCCTCTGGCATACAAATTTTGTTTAAATATCTACCCTCACTCGGCATCCCCTGCTACGAATGGGCTTACCCGATGTATTTCGGAGATTCCTTTACCCTTTTTGTAGCAGGAGAACAAACTTGCATGGAAAATGTTGGATGGCACGATAATACAAAGCGCAAGGAAGCCAGGCTTTACCGCAGCTTGCTTTTTTATAAGCGTTCAGCCCGTACATGAAAACAATGAATACACTCAAAAAAAATAATCCTGTCTTCTGCCCAATATTTGCTGTTGGCTCGTACCTTAGGAAAAACTCAAAGTTGGCATTGGTTTGATTTCGCAAAGCTCTTCCTACCGAAAAACCACTCTTCTCCATACAATTGCCAAACGGCGAAATTCCCTTTAGGTATCGCTTTTAAGATTCCATCTGCCGAGCATCGGTCTAGATTACTACTTATCCAACTCGTTCAAGAGCTGCGCCAAATCCAGTGGGCGGGTATACATTTCCAAAGAACCATCGGGCTGATGCGGCCATTGCTCCCTAGGGCGATCCCAGTATAGTTCTACACCGTTGCCATCTGGATCGTTTAGGTATAATGCTTCCGACACGCCATGATCTGATGCCCCGGTCATTGGATATTTGGCTTGTCTAAGTCTTTGAAAGATAGCAGCCAAATCCTTTCTCGTCGGATATACGATTGCGGTGTGGTATAGGCCGACACCTTCCACGGGTGCCGGAGGAGCTCCTTTACTGTGCCATGTATTCAGTCCAATATGGTGATGATAACCGCCTGCGGATATAAATGCCGCCTGATTTCCATACATTGTGGTCACCTCAAAACCCAATAAGTCCCGGTAAAACTTAAGGGATCGTTCCAGGTCAGCTACCTTTAAATGCACATGTCCGATCCGGGTTTGTGCAGGAACATTATATGTTTTCATAGTATATTAATTTAGTTATTTCTTTTACGTCACTGTTCATGCATCTCACAGAACACAAAATTCCTATTTACCCTTTAGCTTTTTCATAAATGCCACAAAGGCAGGATGTATGTCTTCAAACAATGGATGGTCCCGATGACGCATCAGGATATCACCAAACAGCTTCAATCCAATAGCAAATTGATGGGTCTGTTCCCGATCGCCAAACAAATCCCGTTCTTCCAGCACCTCCAGAATTTTATAAATATTGTCATGGTTTTGAAACAACAATACTATCGGCTCTTCGTGCATGTCTTCACCCTTATTATTTTTTAAGTAATCCAGAGTAAGTTTATATTGATGCACTCTTTTTTCATTCATATCATTAGATAATTTAGTTTATTTAAAAGATCCTTTTCAATTCGCTGGATTGGGGCTACCCTGGTTCGCCCTTCAACTGGTCATAACGCATGGGGCATAGTTTTAAGTATTTTTCTACTACAAATCATTGTGGAATTTCTTGTTGTGCGTAACTACGGTATAGCGGTTGTCTTCATCTCCATGCTTACCATATTCCTGGCCGAACCAAACATCAGCTTAATAACGCGCCCTGATCAGTTGATCGCAACAAGGCTTTTCGATATATTAATCGGTAATATTATCGGAGAAGTAGGTGACTGGACGTTGTACCACGGACGAATCTATTTAACTTGCACTAGCGCCAATAAAGGGTACTAACATTACAGAATGAAGCTTTTATCTGCCACGCCACTTTCAAACATTTCTTGCTGCTCATGCGAACCGATCGAAAGATGCTGTTCCGAAGAAAACGTGCTATCGTCGGTATGCATATCATAGTAGACCACTTTTCCTGGATTCTTCTCCGCATATGCATACAACAACTGCATCATATAATGATTACCATAATAACGCGTCAGGCTGTCACGGATGTCGCCAAGAGTACGCCACGTCACATCCACAGCAATATAGCCCATCGCGTAAAAGTTGCCTTTCTCCACCCAAATACAACTTTGTTCGTCATCATCCCGGCCTTTATCTTTAAGGAGAAAAGTGGGTTGCCGCGCCGACAAATGTGCTAAAGCCTCTTCCACTTTTTGATTGTATGTCATCCGGTCGGGCATGGTGGTCTCCTGCCCCGATTCCATTACTTCCTGAAGGTGTACCGTGGTACCAAACCTGCATAAACGGGTATCTAATCCAAATTGATCCACCAGCTCCCGTAATATTTTGACGCCATCATATTCGCGGTTAAATACCTGTATACACTGATGGAACTTGCTCAGCTTACCCACCGCAAGATACAAGTACCCATCCATCCCCTCGTATCGGAATAAGCCGAACTTTGGCTCAAAACGTTTTAATGCCCGGTTGTATAGTGGCCACAACCTTTTAATTTCGATACATTCCAACAGCAAGGCCATCAGTTCCGTAGCACAAACCTCAAACGTAATGTTGAAAATACTGCGTAGAAAATGCTGTCGCTGCGGGTTAATGTTATGGCCGGTGAAATGGGAACGCACACGCTTCTTCAGGTTGACCGCCTTGCCCACATAGACGACCTTGCCCTGCCGGTCCAGAAAATAGTAGACGCCCGGACGCTGTGGTAGTGCTTCAAAATCTTCCACAGCAAGGTTTGGCGGAAGTCTTTGGTCGGCAGCCGTCTTTTTAAGCATCCCGGGTATTACCCCTTCGACGTCCCATTCCTGCAGCTTGCCAAAAAGTATCGCCGTGGCATCAGCATCTCCACCCGCACGGTGCCTGTTGGCAATAGGAATTCCGAGAGCGGCACAAAGGTTACCGAGGCTATAGGAGCGCAGACCCGGCCTGACCTTGCGGCTCATGCGCACGGTACATAACTTACGAGCCGTCCATTTAAAGCCCTCCTCTTCAAGCTGGTGCCTGACAAACGAATAGTCGAAATTAACATTGTGTGCAACAAAGACACGGCCTTGAAGAAACGCATACACCTGCCCGGCGATGTCTCCGAAAACAGGTGCATCAGACACCATATCATTATTGATGCCGGTGAGTGCAAATATCGCCGGGGGTATTTCCTGTTCGGGGTTAATGAGCGTTTCGAAACGGTCCAGCACCTGATCTCCATCATGGATGATGATAGCGATCTCGGTCATGCGGCTACCACGTGCATGGCCACCTGTGGTCTCTATATCTACAATCGCATATTGTTCCTTTGTTTTGGTCATAAGACAACTGATTTTCCTCTTGGAGGGGAACGAGTACTGCTCCGCCCTTGTATTTAAATAACCGATTACGGCTCATGATCATCCTCCATCATTCACTTCGCGGATCCGGCTTAAATGGCATCCGACCACATCGTGTCACCTCCACGGCCGGACACCCAAAATCCAACACCACCTTACCCTCCAGCAAATATACGCCGCTGCCCCGCAAGGGATATTGAGACAGCGAGGCTGGGAAATGCACGGTGTCAAAGAAAACACCATCTTCATCGAAGAAGGTGCCGAATTTCATGTACGCACCTTTTTTTGTTTTTACGGTCTTGTCCGCCACAAAATCTCCTACCATGCGTATTACGCTTCCTTCCCGCCGCAACAGGTCGCTAGCCCGGCAATCGCCCCGGTAATCACTTTTAGCCAGGTCAAACATGCTGCCCGACACCACGAAACCCATCAACTCAATTTCATCGTAAAGGTCTTCCAGCGTGGAGGATTCCAGTTTCGGCAATGCCGGTTTCACTGAAATGCTTTCAAAAAGCGGTACGGCTTCCTGCTTTCGCCTCTGCCCGGACAGCAGCATGTGCGCCTCCCAAAGCAACTCCTTCTTACCGATACCCAGGAAGCGGAACGCTCCCACACGGATAAGGATAACGACTTGCTCCAGACTGGCCCCTGTTCTCAGCGCAAAGTTCTCGATACCGGTAAAATCACCATTACACTGCCGCTCTTCCGGCATCCGCCGGGCCAGTTGCTCCCCCAGGTTCAGCAAACCATCAAAGCCAAGATAGATATCATCGCCATCAATGGTGGTGTTGTACCCGCTTTTGTTCACGCAGGGCAGACAGACGTTACCTCCGGCCCGCTTGGCTTCATTCACATACACTTTTCGGTTATAAAAGCCACCGTAATTATTCAGCACGGCGACCATGAACTCCTTGGGATAATAGGTCTTCAAAAAGAGACTCTGATAGCTTTCCACGGCAAAAGATGCACTATGTGCCTTGTTGAACGAATAGCCCGCAAAGGATTCCATCTGTCGCCATATCTCCCCGCTGATCTGCTCCGGGTAGCCCTTAGCCTTACAGTTGGCAAAATACTTACGCTTGATCTCCACCAGGTGATCTTTACTGCGGTACTTCCCACTCATCATACGGCGCAGCACGTCGGCATCGGACATATCCAAACCGCCGTATGCATGGGCAATCTTCATCACATCTTCCTGGTACACCATCACTCCATAGGTTTCTTTCAATTGCTCCTTGAATACCGGATGCGGGTAAGTCACCTTGGACGGATCATGGTGCCGTTTAATAAATTCAGCCATCATACCACTGCTGGCCACGCCGGGTCGAATGATGGAGCTAGCCGCCACCAGGGTCAGGTAATCGGCGCATTTCAGCTTGGTGATCAGCTGGCGCATGGCAGGCGATTCAATATAGAAGCATCCAATGGTATTAGCGCTTTTGAGCTGGGCGGCGATTTCCGGGTCTTTGAAAAAACGTTTCGGGTTGGCCGTGCTGATGATATCGCCCCGGTTCTGCTTAACGAGCTCGCGGCAATCCTTAATGTGGCCAATGCCACGCTGGGAAAGGATGTCAAACTTCTCAAAGCCGATGTCTTCCGCCATGTGCATGTCGAACTGCATGGTGGGCAAGCCCTTAGGCGGATAATCCAAAGCGGAATAGTTGGTCAGGGGCAATTCCGAGATCAGCACACCACTAGCGTGGATACTGCGCTGGTTAGGGAAATCAGCCATACGGTTATACACGCTGAGTATCATATTGGTGACCTCGTTCTTGTTGAGCATATGTTCCGGCTCATGCACCAAGCGGTCAATTTCAGCTTTGGGCAGTCCATATACCTTACCCAGTTCACGCAGGATACTTCGGGAGCGAAAAGTGCTCATGGCACCCACCAGCGCAACATGTCCCGGCTGATATCTATTGAAAATATAGTCGTAAATCACATCACGTTCATCCCAGGAAAAATCCACATCGAAATCAGGTGGCGACTGCCGTTTCGGGTTCAGGAAACGTTCAAAAGGGAGTTTCAGTTCGATGGGATCCACATCGGTAATACCCAGACAGTAGGCCACCGCACTATTGGCTCCACTACCCCTACCCACATAATGAAAATCGCGACTACGTGCATAGCGGCATATATCATCGGTGATGAGGAAGTAGCTGGCGAAATGGAGGCGTTCAATGATCCCCAATTCGCGGCGAATACGCTCGCCGGCGGCTTTGTCCTTTTTGTCATAGCGGCGGCTGAAACCATCCATGGTGTACTTCACCAGGAGTTGAAGGTCATTGTAGCTGCTATCTGTGAAGGTGGCTTTGTTCCGCATCTGGCTGAAATCTAAATTGAAGGTGCATTGCGCCAGCAGCCTGTTGGTATTACGGATGAGTTGCGGTATATCCTTGTATAGCTCCATGAGTTTCACCTTCGGAACAAAAACCTCATGCGCCGCGGCCACCTGTCCAGGTGCCAATTGGGAAATCAGGATATTGTTGTCGATCGCCCTGAGTTGGCGGTGCAACTTGATATCTTCGGTGAGGAAAGTCACCGGCGCCAGAATCACGTAACGTTCCTTGTTCACAGCAGATTCGAGCACCACACGGTTACGCTCCGCAGGGCGGATGCCGATGTATTCATTATCCTTTAATTGCTTCGTCTTCTTTTTACCGAAGGGATAAACCACATACACGTTGTCCCATGCCGGGGGCTCGGCAGGCACCGGCCCGCCATCGCGGTTAGTTGCGGTGCAAAACTCATTCAGCTCCCGGAAACCTATTTCATTACGGGCTATACCGATATACAGCAATTCATCGCCATTTCGGTATTCCATACCGGCCAGGATGTTGAGCCCTAGTGCCCGACCTTTACGAATGAGGTCTAAAACGCCAGTGCTGTTGTTGATATCCGTAAGCACCGCAGTATCGTAACCGCTGGCCAGCATACCTTTCAGGAGATCTTCCAGTGATAAAGTTCCGTATCTCAGGCTGTAGTGACTATGCAAATTAAGCAGCATCCTTCCCCCCTTTTCCGGGCACACAAATGCCTTTTCTGATATACTGCAAGCCGTAGCGAAGCCTTATTCTGTCCATAGCAGCCATGAGGTTAATATCCTCCAGGGTATCATTGAAGAGGTCTACCTGGTACGCACCATGTATGAGGTTGCTAAATTTTACACCAATCAGGCGTATCAACATTCTGCGTCCATACAATTTTCTGAACAGTTCCATCACCTTCTCTGTAATGACCCTGTCAGAATTCGTATAAGGCACCTTCACCTGCTGGGTATGGGTATCAAAATTGCTGTACCGGATTTTCAAAGTGATGCAACCGGTAAGCTTTTTCTCTCTACGCAGGTCGAAGGCCAGTTCATCGACCATACCCACCAGCGTCCTTTTTAAGAGATCCATGTCGATGGTATCCTGCTGGTAGGTAGTTTCCTTGGACATGCTTTTCTGATCGTGGAAGGGCACCACCGGGTTGTTGTCGATGCCATTGGCCTTCTTCCAGATGCCTACACCGTTTTCGCCCAATACCTTTTGCATGGTCAACGCGTCCATCTGTTGGAGCGTCCGTATCTTTGAGATACCCATGTTGCGCAGCAAGGGATAAGTTTTGCCGCCTATGCCGGGAATTTTGCGGATGGAAAGCGGGGCCAGGAAGGATTTTTCCGCCCCGCCGTCTACCTTACGCTCACCGCAGGGTTTGGCCTCACCCGTTGCAATTTTGCTGACCGTTTTGTTTACCGACAAGCCGAACGAAATAGGCAGGCCCGTTTCCTCGATGATGCTTTGCCGTAGCTCCCGGGTGAGCTTCCAGGTACCAAAAAAACGGTCCATTCCCGTTAGGTCAATGTAGTGTTCGTCGATGGACGCTTTCTCTACAAGCGGTACTTTCCCTGCAATAAGCTCCGTAACGACATTAGAATATTTACTGTATAAGTCATGATCACCCCTCACCAAAATAGCATCCGGGCAAAGCTGGCGGGCCAGACGCATGGGCATGGCGGAATGTACACCAAACTGACGTGCTTCGTAACTGCACGACGCCACTACGCCCCTGTCAGAACTACCACCGATCAACACGGGTTTACCAACCAGAGCACTGTTAAGCAACCGCTCGACGGATACGAAGAAAGTGTCCAAATCACAGTGTACAATATGCCGTTCCATTGTTTATTTCATTTTTCTTCCTACTTTTGTTATCAATAATAACAAACAGGAACTCCCAATAATAACAAATGAAACCAAAACCGCAAAAAATATTTTTCGGTAGTAACGTAAGGTTCCTGCGGGAGCGGATGAAGGCCAACCAGGAAGGGCTTGCTGCAAAACTGGGCTTTACCCGTGCTAAACTGGCAGCGATTGAACTAGGCAATACCAAGTCTATACCACCAGAAGACTATATCTGCTTCTCGGAGCTATTTAAGATAAGTATCGACAGCCTGATCAAGGTTGACCTGCCCAAGCTGGGCGAGCTGAAAATGCGGGAGCTGGAAGCAGGCAGCGATGTCTATATCCGTGGTGGTAATCTGCGCGTGCTCGCGATCAGCGTGGATAAAGAAAACAACGAGAATGTGGAATATGTACCGGTGAAAGCGAAAGCCGGTTATGTATCGGGTTATAATGATCCTGAATTCATCGCAGGACTACCCCGGTACAGTCTTCCCAATCTACCCAAGGGCGGCACTTTCCGCATCTTCCCTACTGTGGGGGACTCGATGCTACCCATACCGGAAGGCAGTGAGATTACCGGACAGTATGTAACAGATTGGGAAAGCATTAAACCCGATACAGCCTGTATTGTCATCCTTAAGGGAGCCCAGGATTTCGTATTCAAACTGGTGAGCTTGCAGGCCGACGGCATGCTGCTACTCCGCTCGCTCAACCCTGCTTATGAGGCATTCCATGTTGCCGCAGGGGATGTGCTGGAAATCTGGAAATTTCATGCTTTTTACAGTAGGGAACTACCCGACCCGGAAACAGATATACAGCAATTGATGCGTATGATCAGGGAACTGAAAGACGATATTCAGACCAGAAAATAAAACGGCTTTTGCGCCCAATAGCACTACTATTTTCTACGCAGCTTTGCCGCTATACGATCAGCAGCTGCTGTCTGGAAAATTTACGCAAGGAAACTGCCTTAGGTAATTTCATGATCCGGGTAGCCCCTATATTTTACTATAATTATCATTAGCAATGAAAAAAGTGATTTTAAACTTAGCCATTTCCTTAGACGGTTTCATAGAAGGTCCAAACGGAGAAATTGACTGGTGCATCATGGAGGACGACATGAACTTTGACACCTTTCTTGACAGCGTCGACACCTTGTTTTACGGCAGGGTAAGTTATGATGCCTGGGGAAATTATCAGCCAGATGAGAGCGCCGGTGCGGCCGAAAAAGCCATGTGGAAAAACATACATACCAAACACAAATTTGTCTTTTCCCATCAAAGCAGGACGGAGGAACATGCGACCTTTATCACTACCGACATAGCTGATAAAGTGGCTGAAATAAAAAAGCCGGGAGGTAAGGATATTTGGCTATACGGGGGCGCGCATCTTATCAAAACGTTTATAGAATTAAACCTTATCGATATTTACAAAATATCCATACATCCGATCGCCTTAGGAAGTGGAAAGCCATTATTTGAAGCGCTCAAAAATCGCATCAGCTTGCACTTAACAGATACCAGGACTTTTAAATCAGGCGTTGTTGAGCTTACTTATATGCCCAGACAATAACGAAACTTCAAAAAGGGTTTAACAATGCGTATGGGGAATAAAATCCCCATCCTAACCTTATTGATAGCAATATTTCCACAAAGCATACCGATTAACCCTACAACAGCGCCCACTGGGTGGCTGGTAAGGTTTTTGCGTTTCGTTAGTTCGTGTAGCCACACTTTCCTTCTAAAAAAACAAAGAAATGAGACCAGACTCCTCCTATAAAAGCCTGCCCACAGACATATTGCTTATTCCATTATTCATTTTAATGGCATTCGGGGGATTCATCTCATGCAACCCTGAGTATAATCCGAACCGCTCAGATCCAAGAGATACCATTTTGTCCTCAGCATCTCCTTCATCCGCATCGGGCAGTCCGGGAAGTGAGGACACCCTGGAAAAAGACACCCTGCTTACAAGTCCCATGGATCATTATCCCTAAACCAAGCGAACTTTAATCAAAGCTAATCTGGACGAAATGATATAAACGCAGCCACTAAGAAGAAGACGCTTTGGAAGTCAACAATTGGTTGGAATATCTAGTCTGTTCAGGAAATAAAACAACGATTATGGCAAAATATTCGAAAAAAGCCGGCGAGAAAGTAGCACAGGCTTTGCATGAAAAAAAAGAGGGCAAGCTGAAAAGCGGTAGCGGGAAAAAAGTGACTTCCAAGAAGCAAGCTATCGCCATCGGGCTATCAGAAGCCCGGAAAGAAGGAGCTAAAGTGCCTAAGAAAAAAGACAGTCCCAAGAAGGAATAGATGCAATGCCTTTCGCCTGCGTATCTCAGTAGGCAATCACGATAGGCAATGACGTATCTGCTAAATCTCTTCCTGATGTTCGCTTCCATTTGAAAACAGGAATACCGCGCTATGTACAGCATGGTCATTTTCTTTTCGCTATGCTACGCCTAAATGCTTTGGATTTCGCAAAAATTTCTCCATCTCCACAGCATTTATCAGCGTACCTTTCGGAGTGCTTACCACCCACGCAATCCCATCGCCATCTTATGCCAAAAAACAATTGAAATCAACTTTCCGTGCAAGTAAGCAGTCCTATGCCGTAGCAAGAATAGCGGCATTGTCTGCCTCGTTCCGGCAATCGCGGCACTCGCTGGCCAATAGCAGACAGGTAAATTGCCACACCATTATTTTTCTATTTGTATTTACCTTTACCGGAAGCTACCCGAAGACCGCGCAAGAAGCATTAAAAGAACATAGCCCCAGTCGCAATCGGGAATGCACCCTGCAAAACTTAACCAAACCCATCTCGTGCGCATGACCATAGAGGAAATACTCGACCAGGTATACGAAATGCCTGTCCGCTCAAAAGACATCCTAAAAAACAACAGCAAGGAAGTTTCTTTTCCTAAAGGACATATACTTTTACGCGCTGAACGACTGGAAAAAAGCATTTACATGATCCGGAAAGGCGTGGTCAGGGCTTTTGCCCCTCAGGAAGAACGGGATATCACATTCTGGTTTGGTGAAGAAGGCGAAACTATCCTTTCTATGAGAAGCTACGTGGAACATAAAAAAAGCTACGAACACATAGAACTTTTAGCTGACTGCGACCTTTACGAACTAAAAATCGAAAAACTCCAGGAGCTCTATCAACAAGACATACATATAGCCAACTGGGGGCGGAAGCTGGCCGAGAAGGAATTATTGAAGATAGAAAGCAGGATGATAGCTGCGGAATTGCTGTCAGCAAAGGAGCGCTATGAGGCCCTGCTCAGCCAATTCCCCAGCCTGGTACAAAGGGTTCCTCTAAAATATATCGCCTCCTATCTCGGCATCACCCAAGTGAGCCTGAGTCGCATACGAAAAATGAAATAAGCCGGAATCGCTTCAGTATTTAACATAGGATAAGTTTTGTCTGGGCTATTCCCGATAATTTTGCACGGTGCTAACCCGCAAAACATGTCAAGCAAACAGCATCCTAACCCGCAGCCCCTTGCCACTATTATCCCTGCCAAAACCCGTATCCGGCTGATTGCTGTATGGCTCATCACGGCCTTGTTTCTTACGTTTGAGCAGGAAATATTAGGCACCTTATCACCTGCTGTAGCCGTCATCGGCTTCTTGCTCCTGCTAGGCACTATCATTGGTGCCGCTTTTGGTGTCGTGCAAGAAGCCGATGAGTTGGCACACACACTCGGGGAACCCTACGGCACCCTTATCCTTACCTTATCAGTGGTCGCTATCGAAGTTATCCTTATCTCTGCGGTAATGCTGGGGCCAGGTGAGCACGCCACAATCGGCAAAGACTCCATATTTTCCGTCATGATGATTATCATGAACCTGGTGATTGGCTTGTGTATCTTATTGGGCGGTCTGAAGTATGGTGAACAGGAATACAATGCGCAAGGTACGATGACCTATCTCGGCATGATCATTATGCTGGGTGGTGTTGGCATGATGCTACCCAACTACGTCGATGGCGCAGGTAGCGGAGCATTCAGCAATGCACAGGCTATTATACTATCCTTGCTGGTCGTCATCTTGTATGGCTTTTTCCTTGCCTTACAAATGAAGGGCTACCGACACTTATACGTGCAGCCTGAAACAGGTAACATGAGCATTCCCTTTACGAAAAGAAGCGTAGCATCCAATGCCGGGGCGGATATAAAGCATAAAGGAACCCGTCTATGGATACGTGCAGTGGTATTGCTGGCCATGATATTACCTATTGTCTTGCTTTCCCATCATATGGCCATAGTCGTGGATTACGGCATCAAAGCTGCTCAGCTCCCCCATGCACTGGGAGGTATACTAATTGCCATCATCGTTTTCACACCAGAGTCGATGACTGCTGTGAAGGCAGCATGGAATAACGAGTTCCAGCGGGCCATCAACCTTTGTCATGGAGCCTTTGTCTCTACAGTGGGACTCACGGTTCCCGCAGTTCTTGTAGTTGGCCTGCTGACCGATAAGCCGGTGCTGCTTGGCATGCAACCGGCCGAAACCATACTCTTTGTCATTACCCTACTATTGAGTGTAATGACCTTTCTTGGAAAGCGTACTACGCCCATCACTGGCATCATGCACCTGGTCTTGTTTGCCATATTCCTGATGTTGGTTTTCAATCCTTAGTCTAAAAAAGATTAAATAATTGCCTCAACATATAAGGCCACACCAGACGGTAATACCTTTCTGTTTAAGTGGCTGTTGCGCGATCGCTGAAGCTTCCCGGCAAACCCAACCACCAGTCGCGCATTCCATTTTTCTAAAAAAACTAAAAAAATTTTTGCTCACTACGAAAAGTGTCGTATGTTTGTTACGAAATTATTCGTAGTTTAGAAATGACAAAGCACTTATCTATCAAACCAACCGAGAGTGAACTGGAGATCCTCGCCATTCTGTGGGAAAAGGGAACAGCTTCCGTTCGGGAGGTGCACGAGGTATTGACACAAAAAAAACCTTCTGGCTATACCACTACGCTAAAACTCATGCAGATTATGCTGGAGAAAGGCATGTTGAGCCGGGAAGCCAAGGGCAAGCTCCATATGTATCAACCCGCTATGAAAAAAGAAAAGGCACAGGCACAGCTGCTGGCCCGCATGATTGATACGGTCTTCAACGGATCTGCCTCGCAAATGGTCATGCAAGCCCTGGGACAACATAAGGCTTCCACAGAGGAACTCCATGAGATCAAAGCATACCTCGCAGGACTTACCCTTAAAAAGAAATAAACCACTAGCGCTTGCATCAAACATAAGAGCACCTTATTCATACACCAACTAAAAATTGCGTACATGAACCTGGACAATTTGCTTCATTTGCCACCTGCTTCGGCCTTAGGCTATGCCATCCTTTATTCGTTGGGACAAGGTGCACTGGTGTTCGCAGTCCTTCAGTTTACCCTGTTATGGCTCAAGCGTCCGGCACAAAAGTACCATCTCCTATATATGGCCATGGTGGGGCTGACCTGCCTTTTTCTCTTTGCTTTTTTTCGACAATGGTATCACTTGCAACATCAGCAGGCCTCAATAGGAGCTTCCCAAAGCACCATACACTCAGAGGATCTGTATAGGTCTCGCTTATATGGCATGAACCAGCTTACACCCTTCTTCCCATACGCTGGAATTGCCTATGCGCTGGGATTGATCTTGTTCCTACTTCGTATGGCCTTGGCCTGGCAAAAGCTCGCGGCACTAAAGAAAACAATGATCGCTGCCTCAGGTAGCTGGTCAAGACGTTTTGCATCGCTCAAAAAAAGGATGGGATTGGGTCCTCAAGCAGCTCTTTATTTTTCTACAAGTGTACGGATACCAATGATGATGGGTTGGCTGAAACCATTGGTGATTCTACCAACGGCATTGGTCAATCATATGGATGTACAGCAGGTAGAAACCATTCTCGTGCATGAACTCACCCATATCAAACGAAAGGACTACAACTGGAATATGGTGCAGCTGCTGATGGAGATCTTGCTCTTCTTCAATCCCATCACATGGTGGCTATCTGCTGCTATACGGCGGGAGCGGGAAAAAGCCTGTGATGATCAGGCGATGGCCTACATCAGTGAGCCTATAAAATATGCCGAAGCGCTCTTGGCGCTGGAGGTACAACGCATGAACCTGACCGGCGCCCTGGCGGCCGGCGGAAATGGAAGTAAAAAATTATTGTTTAACCGCATAAAAAGAATAACAACTATGCAAACAACTCCCAAATCAGCTCCGCAAGGATGGCTCGCCATCATTACCCTCATAACCATCATCGCTGCCACAGGCTCCTTCTACAAGGCTGAGGCGCAGCTTAAAAAAGAAACAAAAACAGCAACTATCAATGCCGATAAGCAATATCCGCCTGCAAAAGAAGATGTAGAAGAATCGACGACCACATCGCTCCCTAAAGCCCAGCAGCATGCGGCAGCAGCAACAGCTACTCTTGATCAGGCCAAAGCGACCGTCGACGAACTGGACCTGGATCAGATCGGCACAATAGCAGCCGAAAGTATAGACAGGGAAGCCATAGAAAAAGCACTGAAAGAAGCCAGAGCACAGATCCGGGATGTGGACTGGGTGGAGATCAACCAGGCTATTCAACAGGCCGGCGAGGCCGTTAAAGCCATAGACTGGAATGAAATCAACGACCAGATCAAGGAAGGGCTGAAATCCGTAGAAGGCCTTGAGTCCGTGGAAATGGACCAGGTTATGGAGGAAGTACGCCAGGCCTTAAAGGAGGCCAAAGCTTCCCTTGGCCATGCTGAGTCAGAACAAAGACAACAAATTCGGGAACAAGTCTTACAGACAAGGGTAATACTGGAACAATCCAGAAAAAAAGCAAGACAACAAAGCCGGCAACAGGCAGCACTATTGCGGGAGAGAATGGAAGTCGTTCGTCAGGATCAAAAAGCCGCATCACTGGCCCGAAAGGAAGCTATAAACGACCACAAAGATGCCGTACATAAACTGCTTGAAAAACAACGCACCCTAACCCTCGAGTCTCGAAAAGCAGGTGCATCCGCAGGCAGGTTATTAAACGACTTGAAGGCAAATAAACTGATCATCGATTCCGATAATGTTAACGTACGTCTGACTGAAGAAGGGCTATACATCAATGGTAAAAAGCAACCGGATGCCGCATTTAAGCGGGTAAAGAAATACGTGGACCAAGACAGCCAATCAAGAATAATAATTAGACGAAACAATAAGAAGAATTGATTTATGTT
>JBEBUO010000042.1:0-14671 GCA_040393285.1 Taibaiella helva
AGGCCAGCTACCAGGTCTATCTTCTCGTGGTGTTCGGCCAGTCCTTCCAGGGCATCGCTGCAAAAGGGGCATCCGCTGAGGTGTAACTCAACAACACGTAACTCCTCCGGAAACAAATCATGCTTCATATAGCCTGTCATCTGCCGGTTGGTGAGGCAGGCGCTGTTGTCCAGGATTTGTAATAATCGTTCGTTTTCCATTAGCCCATTTTTTGACGCAGACAGTTGCGCAGGTTGCGTCTTCCATTTTGAATATAACTTTTCACTTGCTTATCCGAATAGCCCGTTAGTGCTGCTGTCTCCATGTAGCTGTTTTGTTTCAGGTAAAACAAACTGACACAGCTTTTTTGCTCCGTGTTTAATTGTTCGAGGCATTGTTCAAGATACTGTAGCAATTGCTCGTCTGTACATGTAGGATGCAGGTTGTCCTCAAATTCCATAGCCGTAAGGTCCCATTCTGCAACTATATTTTTGTTGGGGTCATTTTTTCGTAATTCCATGAGGCAATGGTTCTTCACCACTTGGTAAAACCAGGGTTTGAATTTACGCACCTGTAACTTCGCGGCCTCCGTCCATAATTTTATAAACACCGCTTGGGTGGCGTCTTTGGCGCCCTCTGTAGATTTTAAATATTTAAGACAAACGCCCAGGGCCAGGTGCACATACCGCTGATAGAGGGTCGAAAAGGCCTCCTGGTCTAGCTTGGTAGCCATCCTGTGTAGTAAATCCTCATCATTTAAGTTGCGATAGTTGTTGCCCGGAGTCAAAATGGTATCTGTTTGAATTCAATAGATTATGGGGTAAAAATAGGGTATAATCGGTTTAGGTTGTCATTAAAAATACTTTAAAATCCATTAATATGCTTAAAATTGATGCAATCCTTTACTTTTGTTGATGCTTTTGGTTGAAAATATACAAATTAGACCAGCCGTACGCCAGGATGTGGCAGCCATGATGGCCTTAATAAGGGAGCTGGCAGACTTTGAGCGGGAGCCGGATGCGGTGACTGTGAGTTTGGATCATTTTGCCCAAAGCGGATTTGGCCCACAACCAGTATGGTGGGCATTTAATGCCTTTCATAACGAGGAATTGGTGGGTATGGCGCTCTATTACATTCGTTACTCCACTTGGAAAGGACAGATGATGTATCTGGAAGATATTGTTATTACGGAAAAATGGCGGTCTAAGGGCATTGGTAGCTTGCTGATGGCGCAACTCATTGATGAGGCCGGTAAGCGACAGCTAAAGGGCATCAGTTGGCAAGTATTGAACTGGAATGCCGACGCCATCAACTTTTACAAAAAGTATCCTGTGCGCATGGATGAGGGCTGGATAAATGTGCATTTGGCGCATTAATTTTTTTTAGAAATAGTTTATAAAACAAGGGAATAGCTTTATTTTAGCAATCAGTTAACCTACGAATATGGAATTAGAAATAAAAACGCTCGGTAAGTTTAAATACGTGGAAGCCGGAGCAGGCGAACCACTGATTTTATTACATGGTCTTTTTGGGGCCTTAAGCAATTTTAAGGACCTTTTTGATACGTTCAAGTCCTCTCACCGGGTAATTATTCCTATGCTGCCTCTTTTTGACATGGGATTGGAGACTGGCGTAGGTGCCTTGGCCAAATACGTGCAAAAATTTGTGGAAGCCTTTGGCCTAACCGGTGTTCACCTTCTGGGCAATTCCCTGGGGGGACATGTGGGGCTTATTTATACGCTTCAAAACCAAGAGAAAGTAAAGACCTTGGTGCTGACCGGAAGTTCGGGCCTGTTTGAAAATGGTATGGGCGAAACCTATCCGAAACGCGGTGACTACGATTATATCCGGAAGAAAACGGAACTTACATTTTATGATCCGGTAGTAGCTACTAAAGAACTGGTTGATGAGGTTTACTCTATTGTCAACAACAGATTAAAGGCAATTAAGATCATTGCCCTGGCGAAATCGGCTATCCGGAATAATTTAAGTGACGAATTGCGGGAAATTAAAGTGCCCACCTGCCTCATCTGGGGCCAAAATGACACGGTTACCCCACCCATGGTTGCCGAAGAGTTTCTGAAATTACTGCCCAATGCAGAGTTGCACTGGATTGATAAATGCGGACATGCACCTATGATGGAGCAGCCGGAGTTGTTTTGCGATGTGCTCAAGGTATTTCTAGATAAGCATAAAGGTTAAAAACTTGTAAAGCTTTATGCGAAAACAAGTAAGTAGCATCTTTTTTGGACAATAGGATATTATGATTATCGAACAATTGATAACTGCCGATCTGCCCGTACTGCTGCCTTCCGATACGGGAGACAAGGCAGTATCGTTGATGGAGGAATATAAAGTGGGGCATTTGTCACTTGTAGCAGATGGCGAATACAAGGCATTGATCGGGGAGGAGGAGTTGCTGCAATGGGATACGCCTGAACGCGCGCTCAGTACTGCCGGTTTCCTGCATTCACGTCCGGTAGTGTACGGGCACCTGCATCCTTATGAGGCTGTAAGCAGGGCGATACAACAGGATATTTCCATCGTTCCCGTAATTAATATAGATAATAAGTACCTCGGCGCCATTAGCAGAAGTGATTTACTCGACTATCTCGTTCGCCAGTCCGGCCTGGAGAAACCTGGAGGGATCGTGACACTTTTAGTTCGGCCATCCGACTATAGCTTGTCAGAAATTGCCCGCATTTGCGAAAATAATGACATCACCATCCTCAACCTACAAGTATTTGCGCCACCGGAAAGCGAGCAGATAGAAGTAACCATCAAGACCAATAGTAAAGAATTGCAAGCCTTAGTCGCCTCTTTCGAGCGGTATGAATATACGGTGAAAGAAGTGTTCGGGGAAATGCTGAATGCGGAAGGAATAGAAGAGCGCTACCGGTTATTGATGAATTATATCAATATGTAATAGTAAAACATGCCCATTATACAAGTTGACCATTTGGTAAAGCGCTACGGTGATTTTATCGCTGTAAATGATCTGAGTTTCGATGTGGAAGAAGGAGAGATATTTGGCTTGCTGGGGCCTAACGGGGTAGGGAAGACCACCACCCTGGAGATTATCGAAACCCTCCGGCCCAAGACCAGTGGGAAAGTCTGGGTGGCGGGTCATGACCTGGATACCGAACAACAGGCGATAAAGCAACTGATTGGCGTGCAATTGCAGTCCTCCGGTTTTTATCCTAACCTGAATTTATTGGAACTCATCGACTTATTCTCTGGTTTGTATAATGTATCTGTGGATCCAAGGTCTTTGTTGCGCCGCGTGGACCTGGAAGACAAAGCCAAGAATAAGATCAAACAACTTAGCGGTGGACAACGGCAACGGTTTTCCATCGCCACTACGATCATTAACCAACCCAAAATTATTTTTCTTGATGAACCCACTACCGGCCTTGATCCCCAGGCACGGCGCAACCTTTGGGAGCTCATCAGGCAATTACGTGAACAAGGAACAACTGTGGTACTCACTACCCATTACATGGATGAGGCGGAAGAACTGTGTGACCGTGTAGCCATTGTGGATGCCGGAAAAATCATTGCTACAGGCTCCCCTGATACCCTTATTGACGATTTAGTAACATCCGGATTTACCCGTACCCGAAAAGTGAAGGAAGCCAACCTGGAGGATGTATTTCTACGTCTTACGGGAAAAGAATTAAGAGAAAGTTAGGCTTCTACCCATGGCTGCTTAGGCTTTTATCGCTATCTTTACCTCATTCAAAAAAAGAATTTTTTATGAAAAAAATTATTGCACTTTGTACTGCTTTTTTAGTTGCAGGTTCCTTTTCACTTCAGGCGCAATCGGCTCCCGATAAAGCACCCAAAAGTCCACGGGTAACAGCCACCGGTGAATATGCTACTATCTCTTACGGACAACCGTCTAAGAATGACCGTGAAATTTTCGGAAAACTGGTGCCTTATGGCGAAGTATGGCGCACAGGTGCCAATATGAGTACCGATATCACCTTTACTAAGGATGTAGAACTCGGGGGTAAAAAAGTTGCCAAAGGAACTTATGCCTTGTTTACCATTCCTACGCGCGAAGTGTGGGGTATAATCATTAATGCCGTTCCTGAGCAAAAAGGCGCTGCGGAATACAAAGATAATATGGGTAAGAATGTTGTTGAATTCCGGGTTCCGGTAACACCTACAGATCAGGTAGTTGAGAAATTGACGATTACACCTGAACAGGAAGGTATCAGCATCAGCTGGGATAAAACTAAGGTACTGATTCCTGTTAAGGTATTATAACGACAAATTTGGTTTACATTAAATGAAAGAAGCTGTCCAGGAAAACGGGCAGCTTCTTTCATTTCTCTAATTTGTTTTCCGTCTGTAATAAATTCTATTTAGTCTGTAGCTAAAGCCTTTCTGCGGGCTTCTGTCTTTTCTTCAGCCAGTTTTTCCTCCCGTTCCGTTTCCCTGTCGTAAGCTATAATCACCTGCTTCACTAAGCGGTGCCTTACCACGTCGCTGCCTTCCAGCTCAATATGGGCGATGCCCTGTATGTTTTGTAATATACGCACCGCTTTCCCCAAACCCGATTTCTGGTTTTTGGGCAAGTCTACCTGGGTCAGGTCGCCGGTAATGATGGCTTTAGCATTGGGGCCTATACGTGTAAGGAACATTTTAAGCTGCAGGTCAGTAGCATTCTGCGCTTCATCAAGTATGATAAAGGCATTGTCCAATGTTCGTCCGCGCATGTAAGCCAGAGGGGCAATTTCTATAACGCGATTGGCCATGAAATAGCTGAGCTTGTCTGCAGGAATCATGTCGTCAAGCGCATCATATAAAGGCCGCAGGTAAGGATCTATTTTTTCTTTAAGGTCACCGGGAAGGAATCCCAGGCTTTCTCCTGCTTCCACGGCCGGCCGGGTAAGGATAATCTTTTTTACATTTTTGTTCTTTAAAGCACGTACCGCCAGCGCCACGGCGGTATACGTCTTACCTGTACCTGCCGGGCCGATAGCAAAGATGATGTCATTTTTTTCGGAAACCTGCGCGAGCCGCCGTTGGTTGTGGGTTTTGGCACGTACCACCTTGCCATTCGGCCCGAATACCAAGATGTCGTTGCCGTCCAGAATGTTACGGTTATCCCCGCTGCCATCATCCTCAGCTTCATCGGCATCTCCCAGAATTTGGGCAAAATAATGCTCGGATAAATGACCATTTCGCTCCAGGTATTGTGTGATCAGTTCTATTTTTTCCCTTGCGGTAGCTACTTCTTCCGGTTTACCCGAAAGTTTTAATTGAGAACCACGCGATAATATCTTCAGAAGCGGGAATTTTTTTTTCAGAAGATCGAATTTGCTGTTGTTTACCCCGAAAAATTCAATGGGGTTGACGCTTTCTAAGTTAATGATACTTTCTGTCAAGGGCGTAAGATTTTGTTCTAAATGGGGTTATATGCTCTTTAAAATTAGGGATAATTTTAGTAAAAAAGTATTAATTTTTCCCACGCTCGGAGCTTTTACACGATTCAAAACTTAATTGTGGAAAACCTTTTATGTTTGTAAAAAATACCTTGTTTTTTCAGTTACCTTGCATGGTTTACGACACACTTAAATGAAGCAATACGACGCAGTAATTATCGGCGCCGGTCTTGGCGGACTACTCACGGGTCTTTATTTGGCTAAGGAAGGCTGGTCCGTAGCCATCATAGAGCAAAATAAGCAGATTGGCGGCTGCCTGCAAACGTTTTCTTTTGAGAAAAAGCTGTTTGACAGTTGTGTGCATTATATTGGCGCATTTGCACCGGGACAAACCCAATATAAGCTCTTTGACTACGCGGGCATTATTCCAGATCTACAGTTTGCCAAAATGGATGAAGATGCCTTTGATACGGTTACCTTTGGTTCGGAAACAACATCCTATCCCTTAGCACAGGGCAGCCGGAACTTCTCGGACCAGCTAAGCCGGCTTTTCCCAAAAGAACATGACGAAATTGATGCTTACCTCCGGCAACTGGAAATGGTGGGCAATAGCTTTCCCCTTTATAATTTGAGAATGGGCGAGCCCAATGAAAAGCAAAGGGTGGCTGCGCTCACCATGCAGGAAGGGATGTCGGTAATTTCCAATCCCCGCCTCCGACAGGTGCTTACGGGTAATAGCCTGCTTTATGCCGGTGTAGCCAGTCAGACACCGTTTTATGTGCATGCGCTGGTGAGTAAAAGTTATATAGACAGTGCCTACAAATGTGAAGGTGGTAGCTCGCGTGTGGCAAAATCTTTATGGAAAAAATTACAGGAATACGGGGCTGACATTTTCAGAAATGAAAAGGTTGTTAAACTACATGAGCAAGGGGGGCAAGTGGTGGCCGCTGAAACCGCATCGGGCAGCTTGTATAAAGGTAAACAGTTTATTTCTGATGTGCATCCTGCGCAAACTTTGAACTGGATAGAGAGCGCCCGAATAAAGCAGGGCTACAGGAAGCGCATGCAACTGGCTGAAAACTCCATTTCGGCCTTTATGCTTAACGTGGTGCTGCAACCGGCTAAAGTAATTAACCGCAAGCATAATATTTATTGGAACCGTTCTTCGGATAGCTTTGCTGCGGCCGGCTACACACACGCGGAATGGCCTGCAAACTATGCATTGTACTACAGCCATGATCCGCAGCAGCCCAACTTTGCGGAGTCGGTGGCGATACTGACTTATATGCATTATGCTGAAGTAGCGGAGTGGATGGATACACATAACCGAACAGCAGCACCATCAGACAGGGCGGCAACCTACGAGGCATTTAAGCAGGAAAAGGCAGCGCAATTGCTACGGCAGGTCGGCATACGGTATCCTGAAATAGTACAGCATCTTGCCTCTTTTAAAGTGGCTACACCCCTTACCTTCAGGGATTATATGGGTACTCTGGATGGTAGTATGTATGGCATTATGGCCAATGTACAGCAACCTGATTATACCCGCGTTCCCATTCAGACTAAGATACCGAATTTGTTATTAACCGGACAAAATGCAGGGTTACACGGGGTTTTGGGCGTAAGCATTACAGCAGTAGCCACTGCCGGCCATCTTGTCGGATTGCGTCATTTGCTGGATAAGATAAATCGCCATTAGTCATTTAATGCGTGCCAGACCTCAAGGTTGAAATCTGTCAGACTAAATAGTTTGATGTCGGCCAGGCCAAAGCGGGGGTCGTCATACTTGGCTGCTTCCGGCACAATCACCACTTTCATCCTTGCAGCTTTGGCAGCCACCATCCCATTTACCGAATCTTCAAAGGCTACAGCTTCCCATGGCGATACATTTAAAGCGTGTGCGCATTGCAGGTAAACCTCGGGGTGTGGTTTGCCGGATATCGCCGTATCAGCCGAAACCATAGTAGTAAAGTAAGGGGTCAGTCCGAAATGCGCCAGGAGTTGTTGCATCATGCGGGTAGGCGAGGAGGTGGCCAGGCCCATACAGGTATCCGTTCCGCGCAGCAGCTCCAGGGTAGCTACCACACCCGGAAGTATACTGCCTTCCTTTATGGTGCTTGCTATGATATCATCCAGAATATCGTCTGCAATCTGCTGCGAGCTCACATTTCCGGGCCAGGGAAACCGTTGTTGCCAGTATTCCGTTACTTCGTAAATGCGTAAGCCTGTGGTATACCGTAATTGTTCCCAGCTTACCGGTACCTGGTAATGCCGGGCTACCTGCATCATACTTTTACCCCACAGGGGTTCCGTATCAAGCAGCAGTCCGTCCATATCGAATATAGCAGCAGTCATGAAATAAAGAAATATAATTTGGTGTGCGGACGCAACATGTGAGATTTAATAGGCCTGCCATACCCCATCCTGATGTGAGGGACATTTGTAGGTTTTTAACTGGAAGGAAAAAGATACCTGTAGCATGAGGTATTGGTCCTTCGTTGCCTGGTCGCCTCTTTGTTTTCCTGCACGACCCAATTTCTGACCATCAAGGGAGGCAGAACGGTCTTGCAGAACAGCGGCCGGATTGGGGTGCATGGGATCCACCACAAATCGGTCCAAACCTACATAAGTGCTGCTTACATCATCCAGGTAATCGGTAAGGGTAAAACGATTTACTAACTCTACACTGAAGTTAGTGCCCGGCCGAAGCCAGTACTTGATGCCGGCGCCCACAGGGAAGCACCAGGCATAATTGCTGTATTTCCGGTCGGCAAAGGCAGGCATATTCTGACCTTCTGTACCTAAAGGCTTTAGGTTGTAGCGCAAACCATCGAGATGGGTATATGGATTATAATAAAAACCGCCTACACCTAAGGCGATAAACGGTGTGAACCTGTGGTTGGTCTCTCCTGTGCCAAACCAAAAAAAGTTGAGTTCTGCCATCAACGAGGCTTCTATGATATTGCTTTTGAAATTCAGGTTACGTTGCTGTTGAAAAGCATTCGACGAAAACTCGTCCTTGTACCCTACGCTGGTATAGTTCACTTGTCCTCTTAAGGCCATATACGGGTTGATGTGGTAACGTACAAATGCACCCGCCGCAGGCCGGAAGTACCGAAAACCGTAATTGGGATTGAGGTCGCCGAAATACGTAGAAGTGCCCAACAGTACACCATATTCAGTAGCACGGTAGAATTCCTGTGCATGTAGGGATTTGGGCGCCGCAAAGGCAATAATAAGGGCGAAAAGGATATGTTTGAACAAGGAAATCATTATAGTTATCGTAACTCCGCGTTGAAAACGCTAAAGTAAGTCATTTTATTTTGGAGGAACAGGCCTAAAACAAAATTTGACAAACACAGGGGCTTGTCAAATTTTTCAATAGAGGCTAGCGCTCCGGCTTATTTTTTTAGGTACATCACTTCTTTTACCAGCTTCACGGTGCGACTGACATCAGGCAGGTATGCGGCGACCAGGTTAGGGGCGTAGTGCATATTCGTATCAGCAGAGTTAATGCGGCGTATGGGCGCATCCAGGTAATCAAAGGCATCTTTTTGTACCCGGTAGGATATTTCTGTAGAAACGGATCCGAAAGGCCATTGTTCTTCTACAATAACCAGCCGGTTGGTTTTCTTTACTGAAGTAAGTATTGTTTCCATATCCAGCGGCCGGATAGTGCGTAAGTCAATCACTTCTGCACTAATGCCTTCCTTAGCCAGCTCTTCCGCGGCTCCCAGGGCTACTTTCATCATTTTATTAAAGGAAATGATCGTTACATCCGTTCCTTCTCGTTTTACATCGGCTTTACCTATGGGGATCAGGTATTCTTCTTCCGGCACTTCCATCATATCACCATACATCACTTCCGATTCGAAAAAGACAACGGGGTCATCATCACGGATGGCAGATTTAAGTAATCCTTTTGCGTCATACGGGTTGGATACAGATACGACCTTAAGGCCGGGGATATTGGCATACCAGCTTTCAAAAGCCGTGGAGTGTTGCGCACCTAACTGACCGGCAGATCCGTTGGGACCGCGGAACACTATAGGGCAACCAAATTCGCCGCCACTCATCGACAACATTTTGGAAGCATGATTCATGATCTGGTCCAGGGCTAATACAGCAAAATTCCAGGTCATGTATTCCACTACAGGCCGCAAACCATTGCTGGCAGCACCCACAGCAATAGCTGTAAAGCCCAGTTCAGCAATAGGCGTGTCGATCACACGGCGGGGGCCAAACTCTTCCAACATGCCCTGGCTAACCTTGTATGCACCATTGTACTGGGCTACTTCTTCTCCTATTAAAAATACTCTTTCATCCCGGCGCATCTCCTCGTTAAGAGCCTCCCGAAGTGCTTGCCTGAAAGCGATCTCTGCCATAATGTGTTATATTAATTTTAACGGGCGTAAAAGTAATACTTTTACTTGTAACCAAAAAAAATTACCGTTCCGTACTAGCAAAAGTCGGAACGGTATACAGTAACCCTGGGCATGCAGCTAAACTACATGGGCAGGCATGTTGTTTTACTTGGCAGCTTTCAAATCAATAAATGCTTCGTCTCCTGGATTACCCACTTTCAAGCGAAGATCGGAACCACTTATTTTTTCAATGTGGAAAGTATCCGTAATGTCTTCCTGGCCGGGCATGGTCAACAGTACTAACTTGTCCTTCACGTCGTACTTAATAGAATCTTTACGACCCTGACCTTCCTGTACCATAAAGCCGTCCTTGCGGAATTCCATGGTGATTTCTTTAACCATGTCGTCTTGTTGTTTCTTGGCTTCTTCCAGTTTTCCCTTTCCGATCAGTTTTATGCTGTCCAGATTATAAGTTTGAAAAAAGAGAGCCATATTGCTATCCACTGCGGTCAGCGTATCATACATGTTCAATTGTAGCTGATACAAAGAGTCGGAAGCAGGGCTGCTATATGAAGACACTTGCCATTTACGGACGATCTGGTCTTTCGGAGATTGGCAGGAGGCCAAAAAAAACAGGCCACAGCCTGCAGCTAGTAATATAGTATTAAGTTTCATGGACGCAAAGGTAACTATTTACCTAATTTGACATCATTGCCAACGAATATATTTTTTATTTATTTAACAAAACAAGCCAAAACTGAGGTGTTCATTATATGCATGTTGGTATATTGTATAGTGTATTTGTTTTTAGATCATTGTGCCAATTTTTGTAAAACGTCCCGGCTTTATCCACGTATGGTGAGTAAGCGGATGTCCTGCTTTTAAATTTTTCGCTACCTTTAACCGTCTTTTTTTTAAAAAAAATTAATAATAATGTCACAAGTAATCGAAAAAAATGCAACTGTGAAAGAAGTAAACGTAGGTTTAAACGAAGCGACCAAACAAAAGCTTTCCGCCATTAAAAATGTTACCGTAGTAGGCGCAGGTACTATGGGCAATGGTATTGCACATGTGTTTGCGCAGTTTGGCTACAAGGTCAATATGCTGGATATCTCCCAGGATGCTTTGAACAAAGCGGTGGCCAAGATCAGCGGCAATATGGATCGTCAGATTGCCAAGAACATGCTTACGGAAGCTGATAAGGAAAAGGCTATGGCCAATATCACAACCAATACAGACATGGCCGAAGCTATTAAAGATGCCGATCTGGTGATTGAAGCGGCTACCGAGAATATTGACCTGAAGATTAAAATCTTTACCGAATTGGACCGCCTGAGTCCAGAAAAGGCCATTTTAGCCACTAATACCTCTTCTATTTCCATTACACGCATCGGCTCGCATACCAAAAGGCCTGAAAAGGTGATCGGTATGCACTTTATGAATCCAGTTCCTGTAATGCGTTTGGTGGAAGTTATTAACGGCTATGCCACAGCAAAAGAAGTGACGCAAACGGTGTATGAGTTGTCTAAAATGCTCAACAAAGTACCTTGCGTGGTCAACGATTACCCCGGGTTTATTTCTAACCGTATCCTCATGCCATTGATCAACGAAGCCATACTCTCCTTGCAGGAAGGTGTAGCTGGCGTGGAAGAAATCGATACCATCATGAAGTTGGGTATGGCACATCCTATGGGACCTCTGCAGCTGGCCGATTTCATTGGTCTTGATACCTGTTTGTCCATCATGAATGTACTACATATGGGATTTGGCAACCAAAAGTATGCACCGGCTACGCTGCTCGCTAATATGGTACAGGCAGGCTATCTGGGCGCAAAAAGCGGGGAAGGCTTCTACAAATATACACCGGGCAGCAAAGAACTGGTGGTAAGCGAGCGCTTTGAGGGCAAGAAATGGCAAATGTAAGTCATCGTTTTCGCTGTTCTAGTAGCGATGAATTGTCCTGAACATACCAAGAATGGCTGTGATACCGCTCCTCCCGGACGTATCGCAGCCATTTTTATTTTGGCAGGAGTACAAGCTTGGCCTGAAGGGCCTCGCAAAATAGGAGATCAAGTATGGAGCAATCGGGTAAAAAGCCACTTCGGTCAGCAAATACCTGGTAATAGTGCGGATGTAAACCCTCTGGTTGATTAGGTAAAAGACTTGTTCTTAGGTCTTCGGTATCCGGATAGTGTGCCTTGTATTCGTTTAGGAAAATGATGTTTAGTTCTAGCTCCAGCAATCGGTCAATAAGCTGGATAGAGGCGGTATTAAAGTCTGTGAGTAAATCATAGGATTGTGTATATAGCGGTGCTATATGATGCTCGAAATACTGGAAAAAAGGAGAACGGTTGTACAGGGATACAATGCTGCGCCAATGCCGTGTTTGCCAGTCAGTGCGGTTGTCGATAGCCACCTCTGTCATAGGTAGCCGCTGGTTACGACCCTTTTCAAGCGGTATACTTAAGAGTAGTTTCCCTTCAGGAGCAGCCAGGTAATACCTGTTTCTATAGCTCATTTTCTGATAGTGCTCTGCATGGTCGATATACACATCCCTGTCCTTCATGGCAAGCAGCCACCAACTGATAGGGGGAAACGGTGCTGAAAAAGTAATCATCTTTTGGTGTTAATACAAGAGCAGGCATACGGAGCCTTTCAAAATGGGTGATACAGCCGTTGGTCTATTCATTTGTAGCTTCAATACGTTCTACTTTTGAAATTCCCTTGATGGCCTCTAGTTTCTGACACAATACATCCAATTCTTCGCGGTCATGAACGAACACCATTATGGTGCCTTTAAACACCCCATCGGTGGAGTCGATACTGATCGAACGCATGTTCATCTGCAATTCGCCGGTAATCACATTGGTGATGCCCTGAATAATACCTACATCGTCCAGGCCGGTAAGCCTTACGCCCGTAAGGAAAGAAATCTCTTTATTTTTAGCCCATTTGGTTTTGACCACCCTGTGGGCATAATTGGCCATTAATTGTGCTGCATTAGGACAGTCTGTGCGGTGAATTTTCAAGCCCTCACCGGAAGTGACAAAGCCAAATACGTCATCGCCAGGAATAGGCTGGCAACATTGGGCAAGTTTATAAAGTATCTTATCGGAGCTTTCGCCAAAAATAATTAATTCGGCACCTTTACCGGTGCTTATCTCCTTTTCGTGTTCCGGTACATGTGGCTGGCGTTCCTGTTTTACTACTTCTTTGGGTGGCGCGTGCAACCTGTCGCCACTTACCGTAAAGGTCTTAAGCACCTTCAGGTCTACTGAGCCCACTGCTATGCGGTAGTAAAGGTCCAGAGGTGAGGGTAGTTTAAAGAAATGACAAAGCTCCTGTACGTTTTGTTGGGAAGGGGGTACACCTATGTTGTTCAGTTTGCGTTGTAGTATTTCTTTCCCGTCTTCGGCAATGTTTCTTTTCTCCTCGCGCAGGTAATACTTGATCCTCGATTTGGCTTTGGCCGTAATCACAAAATTTAGCCAGTCTTCAGAAGGTTTTTGTTTAGACGAGGTAATGATCTCTACCTGATCTCCGCTTTTCAGTTCCTGGCTGATTGGGGTGAGCCGGTAATTGACTTTAGCGCCAATACATCTTGCGCCAAGTTCCGAGTGCACATCGAAAGCCAGGTCGAGCGCCGAGGCACCCTTGGGCAATACGCGCATATCTCCCTTTGGCGTATACACATAGATTTCTTCGGTAAAGAGGTCGAGCTTGATATCCTGTATGAAGTCAATGGTATCGCTGTCTTCACTGCTCAGGACCTCGCCGATGTTTTTCAGCCAGGAGTCCAGTTTGCTTTCCGACTGAGCGCCCTCTTTGTACTTCCAGTGTGCGGCCAGTCCTTTTTCCGCAATCTCGTTCATCCGCTTCGTCCGGATCTGTATTTCCACCCAGCGGCCACCAGGCCCCATTACAGTGGTATGCAGGGCCTCGTAGCCATTCCCCTTGGGCATGCTCAGCCAGTCGCGCAGCCGCTCCGGACTGGGTTGGTAGATATTGGTTACCGCAGAGTAAGCCCGCCAGCAGTCGGCTTTTTCCTGGTCTTTTTCCGCATCCAGAATAATTCTAATGGCAAACAGGTCGTATACTTCATTAAAGGTGACCTGTTTGGTGCGGATCTTATTCCAGATGGAATGTATGGACTTAGGGCGGCCATAGATCTCGTACTTTAGCCCCTGTTTATTAAGTGCTTCCTTTACCGGCTTGATAAATTCGTTGATGTATTTGGTACGGTTCTTTTTGGTTTCTTTAAGTTGCCGCACAATATCCAGGTACACGTCCGGCTGGGTGTATTTCAGGGCCAGGTCCTCCAGTTCGGTTTTGATCTCATACAAACCCAGGCGGTGTGCCAATGGAGCAAAAATATAGGTGGTCTCCGAGGCTATTTTCAGTTGCTTTTCACGAGTCATACTGGTCAGGGTACGCATATTGTGCAACCTGTCTGCCAGTTTGATCAGAATGACCCTGGGGTCATCGGCAAGGGTAAGCAATATTTTCCGGAAGTTCTCGGCCTGCATAGAGGCGCTGGCCTTGATGTCCACTACATTAGAAATCTTCGTCAGTCCGTCGATAATCCGGGCCAGGGGCTTGCCAAATTCCTGCTCGATATCTTCAAGGGTATATTCGGTATCCTCTACCACATCATGCATTAGGGCGCAGCAAGCAGAGGTGACCCCCAGGCCGATTTCTTCTACCACGATTCTTGCTACGGCAATAGGGTGGAGGATGTAGGGTTCTCCCGATTTCCGGCGCATATCCTTATGGCCGTCCACCGCTATTTCGAATGCACGCCGTATGGTCTTTCGGTCGCCTTTTTTAATTCTTTGTTTTAAGGAGCGGAGCAGGGCACGGTATTCCCTCAGGATCATCTTTTTCTCCTGTTCTTCGTCTATCGGCTGGGCATATAATAAGGGTAAACTCATACTA
>JBEBUO010000043.1:0-14206 GCA_040393285.1 Taibaiella helva
CGAAACGGGAACATAAATTAAAATGCCGGATAACGGCAGGAGGCAATATTTCCGGGATGTCGGCAGCGGAAACCTTTTCCAGTAAGTACTGGATCACCTTGGCAAAACTACGGTTACTTAGGCCCCTGCTTTTTAACTTTTCCGTGGTTGGGTAAACGGGTTGCAGACTCGAGTTGAGTGGGTTATTGGCTTGATACAGCTCCATTTCGGGATGAGAGATGGTGGGTAAGCCGTTGAAAAAGGATAATTTCCCGAAAACAGCATATACCTTGCCTCCTTCCAGGGCTTTGCTTACCCAGCTAATACCCTGAAACCACACCAGTTCTACGCGCCCGCTCTGATCGTACAAAGTGGCAGTCAGCCGTTTTTTAAAATTACTGCCTTCCTCCATAAGGTTGATCAGTACACCTCTTAATTGCACATAGTCCTGCTCCGGCGACAGATCGGCGATACGGGACACGTGGTTACTGTCCAGATAGCGATAGGGGAAATGGGCTAAAAGGTCACCGAAGGTATGTATGTCCAGTTCTTTCCGCAACAGGTCAGCCCTGAGCGGCCCTACGCCTTTCAGGAAAGCAATGTCGGAGGATAGTGTGGCTGAGGTAAACAGATCGGGCGCTTTTAGCAGGTAATGTAAATGACGCTGCTAAAATACGTAAACCGGATCAAATGAGCCCCTCCCTAACCAGGTCGTGGAGGTGGATCATGCCGGCATATTTCCCTTTTTGGGTAACGATGAGTTGGGTAATGTCATGTTGTCGCATCAACTCTAATGCATGCACTGCCAATGAATCGGCTTCGATGGTTTTTGGGTTTGGACTACATATGTTTTCAGCCGTCAGTGTTGCCTGGTCCTGATTCCTGCCAAGCATTCGTCTCAGGTCGCCATCGGTAATGATGCCGGCGATGTTTTCGCCGTCGATAACAGCCGTAGCACCCAGTAGACTGCCGGAAATTTCCAGGATGATGTCGGTTATGGGGGCACTCAAAGGTACTGCAGGTCGTGCATTTTTGTCGCTGAGTTCTTTTACGGTAAGATACAAGCGTTTACCCAAAGCACCTCCCGGGTGAAAGCGGGCAAAATCTTTATCCGTAAAGCCTTTTAATCTGAGCAGGCTAACGGCCAGGGCATCACCCATAACCAGCTGGGCGGTGGTACTCGTGGTGGGTGCCAGGTTATTGGGGCAGGCCTCGGCATCTACCGTGGTATTGATGAAATGATCGGCATGGGTGGCCAGGTAACTGTCCTTGTTGCCACAAATGGCAACTACTTTATTCCCGAAGTTTTTCACAAAGGGGAGTAAGGCCTTTATTTCCGGGCTTTCGCCGCTTTTGGAAATGACCAGCACAACGTCTCCCTGCTGGATCATGCCCAGATCTCCGTGAATGGCATCTGCAGCGTGCATGAAAAGAGCAGGTGTACCGGTAGAATTTAAGGTGGCAACAATTTTTTGTGCGATAATGGCACTTTTGCCGATACCGGTAATAACGGCGCGGCCTTTGATGGCCTGTAAGAGGGACACCGTCTGCACGAAATCTTCATCAACATAATCAATCATTTTTTGTAAAGCATTGATTTCGTTGGAGATCGCGTCTTCGGCATATTGTCGGATTTGCTCCGGAGTGGCTACCATAGGTGCAAAGGTAGTGCAGACAAATGAATGGCGTGAAAGAAATTAGAACCGGTAATTGAGGCCGCCACAGAAGACGCCCTTGTATCCGTAACCGATCTCGGCAAAGCCGGAAAGAGCTTTCCCTACCCGGATGGCCAACGGCGTAACCTGGTAGGTCATTCTTATATGCTGTTCATACCGTTCGGGATATTTGGGATAAGTTTTGGAAAAGAAGCAGGCGCCAAGGCCAAGGGTGCTATACAGGTTTACCCATTTCCCTTTTTTCCAGTATTGGGTCATGTCGGCCATTAGTGTGTGGTACTGGTTGGTTGCATGGGTAACCCTCTTATCCATCGGGTCGCCGCTATGCTCCGTATGGTGTTGTTGGCGTTCATATACATAATTCAAGCCCAGGCTTTGTCGGGGCGTGATATGTAATTTATAGCCCAGGTGATAAGTGCCGTAAGTCTCGTGTGTGCCCCAGGCGCCCTTTTGAATATAATGTCCAAAGACATCAACCCCATATGGGCGGGAAATGGTACCTATACCCAGATAAATTTCATGTATTTCATTTTGAGCAGAACCAGGCAGGGTGAAGAATAGGCTTGGCATAACTAAAAAGAAGAACTTTTTCATAATCAGGTGGTTTTGTCTGTCTTAAAAGACGATAAAATCTCTCCCAGGCATGGGGAAGTTGACTTTGGCGACCATTTCCGGTGTTTTTCAGGAATGAGGTAAAGCAGGAAGGCAGCTGTTTTCTGTAGCTCTAATTATTTTTTTCATGTTAGCAACCGATATTTTTCCCTACCTTTGCAACCTTTTTATAATACATTAGAAAAAAAGGTAAACACATCTTAACATCAGGGTCACTGTTTTTCTTTTCCTTCTATTTTACTTTGCTTTATGAATATACGCAACATTGCCATCATCGCTCACGTTGACCACGGCAAAACTTCCCTGGTGGATAAAATTATCCATGCCACACAGGTATTTCGGGACAATCAGGAAACCGGAGAATTACTCATGGATAACACTGACCTGGAGCGTGAGCGTGGTATTACGATTCTCAGTAAAAATATATCTGTTACTTATAAAGGTACAAAGATCAATGTAATTGATACGCCTGGTCACGCCGACTTTGGCGGCGAGGTAGAACGTGTATTGAAAATGGCGGACGGTGTATTATTGTTGGTCGATGCCTTTGAGGGGCCTATGCCACAAACCCGTTTTGTATTGCAGAAAGCTCTGGGCTTGGGTTTGCGCCCCATCGTAGTAATCAACAAGGTAGATAAACCTAATTGCCGTCCCGACGAGGTGCATGATAAAGTATTTGATCTCTTTTTCCAGTTGGATGCTACTGAAGAACAATTGGATTTTCCTACCTTATACGGCTCGGCCAAACAAGGCTGGTACAATACCAGTCTGACGCCCACAGACAGCATTAACCAGCTGTTGGATACGGTATTGGAAAAAGTACCGGAACCTGTAGTATTAGCAGGTAACCTGCAAATGCAGATTACGTCATTGGATTATTCTTCCTTTTTAGGCCGTATCGCCATTGGTCGTGTAGCACGTGGCCAAATAAAAGAAGGACAAAATATTCAACTATGCAAGCTGGATGGCAGCATGGTAAGGGGTAAGGTGAAAGAGCTGTATGTATTCGAAGGCATGGGCAAGAAGAAAGTAACAGAGGTGTCTGCCGGTGATATTTGTGCTGTAGTGGGTATCGAGGATTTTCAGATTGGTGAAACCATTGCCGATTTTGATGCTCCCGAAGCGCTGGAGATTATTGCGATTGATGAGCCAACTATGAACATGCAGTTCAGCATCAACAACTCACCGTTCTTTGGTCGTGAAGGTAAGTTTGTAACCAGTCGTAACCTGCGTGACCGCCTGATGAAAGAATTGGAGAAAAACCTGGCGCTGAGGGTAAAAGATACTGATGATGCAGATAAGTTTATGGTGTACGGACGGGGCATTTTGCACTTGTCTGTATTGGTGGAAACGATGCGACGGGAAGGTTATGAACTGACCGTTGGTCAGCCCCAGGTGATTACAAAAGAGATTGACGGACAGAAATGCGAACCTTATGAGCACCTGGTTGTTGATGTTCCGGATGAATACAGCAGTAAAGTTGTAAATTTGGTAACGATACGAAAGGGTGAACTGCTGGTGATGGAGTCAAAGGGAGAGATGCAGCATCTGGAATTTGATATGCCGTCCCGTGGCTTAATCGGCTTACGCTCGCAAATGCTTACGGCTACTGCAGGAGAGGCCGTTATGGCACACCGGTTTAACGAGTACAGGCCCTGGAAGGGAAGTATTCCCGGCCGTAATAACGGGGTGCTGATTGCAAAGCAAGGTGGCGCGGCAACCGGATATTCTTTGGATAAGTTACAGGATCGTGGTTCTTTCTTTATTGATCCGGGTGAGGAGGTATATACAGGTCAGATTGTGGCGGAGCATATTAAACCCGGAGACCTGGTGGTTAACGTAGTGGAAGGCAAGAAACTGACCAACATGCGTGCCAGTGGTTCGGATGCGGCCAGTAATATTGCGCCGAAAATTAACCTGAGCCTGGAAGAATGTATGGAGTATATCCAGCAAGATGAATGTATAGAATGTACGCCACAAAATATTCGCTTAAGAAAGATTATCTTAGACGAAACAGAAAGAAATAAATACGCAAAAACCATGAAGGCGTAAGCGTGAATAGAGGATCTTAACCCCCTCCTGTTGACAGGAAAACAAGACCAAAAGCTGCCCTAACCGGCGGCTTTTGTGTAATTTGGACGAACCGGATATAAAAGTCAGGTAAATTAGTGTAAACATGGTCGACTTTTCATCAGAAGTGTTTTTTCAAACCGCCAGAAGTGGCGGTAAGGGCGGGCAAAACGTGAACAAGGTGGAAACACTTGTAGAAGCCTGGTGGCACCTGGAACAGTCTCGATTCTTTACTGAGGAGCAGAAGCAGCGGATACGTACTAAATTGGCCAACAAGATGAGTAAAGAAGGCTATTTGCAGGTGCGGTCTCAAATCCACAGATCGCAATTGTCAAATAAGAAGGAGGCCTTGTCAAAACTATTGCACCTGGTGAATGCGGCCATACAACAAACTAAGAAGCGCCTTCCCACCAGGCCGACAAAGTCGATGGTGGAAAAGCGGTTATCGACAAAAAAGCAGCATGCCGAGAAGAAAATGCGACGCAGAAAAGACTGGTAATATTTATCATACGAAATAAGGAATTGCCTTAAGTTTAACCAGAGTGACGTTTAACAACTCCATGAAACTCATCCGATCACGATCCTTGTCGATCAAACAGCCTTCGCTGTGGGCATTGCTTTTCAGTTGTCTGTTCCTCAGTATGCAGGTAGCAACAGCACAGACGACTGCGGTTCGTGGTATTGTGCGCGATGATGCGACAGGCAAAGGAATTGAGGGTGTAAGCGTGGTGTTGCCGGGTACCCCTTATGGGGCGATAACCAATAGCTCGGGTTTTTATGAACTACAAAGCACACAGGCAGTAAGCAGCATTTCTTTTTCTTACCTTGGATACGAAACCCTTACCCGACCCCTGCTTCAAGGCCAGAACCAACGCATGGATGTGCGGATGAAAGAGGACAGCCGAATGATAAATGAAGTGGTCATTCAGGCGCAAAAGGGGAAGTATCGGAATAAAGACAACCCGGCCGTAGCGCTTATCCGAAAGGTAATCGAGCATAAGTCTGCCAACAGGATGGGGCATTACCAGCAACTGCAATTTGAGACTTATGAAAAGCTCCAGATTGCCCTCAATAATCCGCCCTTTACGGACGTGCCGTTAGTTACCGAACGCTTTGACTTTGTGTTCCAGAATATAGATTCCGGGCGATTTGACGGCCGTAACGTTTGGCCCTTTTATCTGGAGGAAAACTTGATACAGCAATACCAGACGCGGCATCCGCAGCGCCATAAATCCATTGTGAAGGCGATAAAGCGTGTGAACTTTGATGAAAAATTTGTCAATGTAGAAAGTGCGAAAACTTTTTTGAAGCACCTGTTTCAGGACATCGATATATATGATGATAACGTGCGGGTAATGACCAATGAATTTCTGAGCCCGATTGCGGATATGGCGCCAACTTTTTACCAATTCTTTATCACCGACACCCTGATAGCTACAGACGGCAGTGCACAAGTACTCCTCAGTTATGTGCCTCGAAATAAAACCGACAAATTATTTAAAGGTAAATTATGGGTGACACTGGATGGCCGCTACGCAGTAGCTGCAGCCGACATGCTGGTGGATCAAAGTGTAAATCTTAACTGGGTACAGGAGTTAGGCATTTGGCAGAAATTTGATCGTATGGAGGATGGTCGCTATCTGCTGCGTGAGTCGAAAAGCTATGCACATTTTGGTGTGGCAGAGATTAAGGACGGAATTTTTGGAGAACGGAATGTGGTCAACCGAAATTTTGACTGGATCAGCCCGATCAGTGACTCGGTATTTCGTAGTGCAGAGGTGGTCGGGGATGCCCGTGGGCGATCGGAAGAATTTTGGGCAGCCGTTCGGCCGGAGCCGCTTTCCCAAGTAGAAGTGACACTATATAAAAATGTAGACAGCCTGAACAAAATGCCGGAGTACAGGCGTAGCCAGTTTTGGGTTTCCGGATTCGGATCGGGATATTTCAATATGGGTGTTTACGAAATCGGGCCGATCGGGCCTTTTATCAGCTTTAACCCGGTAGAAGGTCTGAAACTGCGGCTAGGGGGGCGTACCCGCTCGGAACTCAACAAGTGGCTGTATGCAGATGGCTATATTGCTTACGGCTTCAAAGATCAAAAGTGGAAATACCTCATCAGTGCTTATTTGTCGCTGAATGGCCGGAATGTGTTTACCGAGTATCCCCTGCATTACCTCAAGTTTTCAGCCAACAGGGAAACGAGTATTCCGGGCCTGGAGACCCAATTTTTTGCAGAAAACAATGTGCTGGCCTCTATCAAGCGGGGTGAGAATGATAAATGGTTATACAATGATATTTATCAAGCCGATTACCTGGTAGAATTCGGCAACCATCATCAACTCAATTTGCGTTATAGCAACCGTCGGCAAGCAGCTGCAGCCAATCTTCATTTTGTGTCGGCTGATGTGTTCGCCTCCGATACCATAGGAACCATAAATAATGAAGTATTATCGCTGAATTGGCGCTGGGCTCCGGGTGAGCAATTTGTGCAGCGAAAAACATATCGACGGGTTGTACCGTCGGCGAATCCCATTTTTAATATTCAGGTGGGAATGGGTTTTCCCGGATTTATGGGAGGCCGTTATAAGTATCAGTATGCCAGCGGCGATGTGTTCAAGCGGTTCTATTTATCGCAGTTGGGCATTGCCGATGTTCGTTTGAAAGGATTTTATCTACATGGGCAGGTGCCTTTCCCTTTGCTCGATATTGCCAGGGCTAATCAAACCTATGGCTTTGACCTCAATGCTTATAATCTCATGAACTTTTTAGAGTTTGTAAGTGATCGTAATGTGAGCCTTACCGTCGACTATCACTTGTACGGGTTTTTGTTCAACAAGGTTCCGCTTTTAAAATATCTCAAGTGGCGGGAAGTAGTAGGGTTTAAACTATTACACGGCGGGCTTAGCCGACAAAACGATCCCGCATATACTACAGCTGGTTTGCTGCGTTTCCCTGCGGACAGCCTCGGGCGAATGCTTACTTATCCATTGAACGATGTGCCTTATATGGAGCTCAACTTTGGCGTGGAGAATGTGTTCAACCTTTTTCGTGTAGACCTGGTTCGGCGGCTAAATTACCTCCAACATCCCAATGTTAGTAAATGGGGAATCCGCGTCGGCCTTCAGGCCGATTTCTAGGCCGGATCCATGATGCGTACGGGCTGCTTGTTATCGTCGATGGCAACGAATGTAAAGGTGCCGCTGATGGCTTTTTCACGACCGTACCGGTACATTTCCTCTATGAAGATGTCCACCTTAACTTTCAGGCTTGTGGTGCCTATGTAAGTCACTCTGCCTATCAACTCAACGATAGTGCCGCCGGGTATAGGTTTTTTAAAGTCTATTTTATCCGAGGAAACAGTTACCACTTTTTTTCTGGTGAAACGTGTGGCGGCAATAAAAGCCACCTCGTCCATCAGCTGCATGGCACTGCCACCGAACAGGGTGTCATAGTGATTGGTCGTATTGGGAAATACGGCTTTAAAGATGCGGGTTTCGGAATCACTTATACGTTGCTCTAGGTTCATGTAGTATTGTTGTTTTGGGATTGTGTCATTTGTTTAAGACATGTTGCGCATAAACAATCCTGGTATTGCGAAGCAACATGCGATCGTTCCTTTTCTGTAAGTCGGATTGCGTAGCAATGGCACACGAGGATGTCTCCGGCATTGCAGGTAAAGAGACGCTGGCATGCAGGGCATTTTTTGGTTTGCTCTTGAGGCAGTGCTTGTTCCATCAATCGGGCAAAAGTAAGCTTTCCTTCAAAATGATTATGGTCCTGGTTGCAATAGCAGTCGACTCCTGCGTGGATGAGGACGCCACGCAGGAATGCGACTATTTGTAATAGCGCCGTTTAGCTGCCACAAGCCAGGCATTCATCACGGTTATCTAAAGAGCAGGCAATTTCACTTTGTTGTTGGGTCGCCAATTGAGGACGGTTTAACGCTGCGACATCTACTGTGAATTTAATGGCGTCTGCTGCGGCCTTGGTCCGCAAATAATACATCCCTGTTTTCAGACCTTTCCGCCAGGCATGAAAGTGCATGGAGGTCAGTTTGGCAAAGTTGGGCTGGTCTATGAACAGGTTCAGCGATTGTGATTGGCAGATGTAGGCTCCCCGGTCTGCAGCCATATCGATGATCGTTCTTTGCTTGATTTCCCATACTGTTTTGTAGATGTCTTTCAGTTCCTGCGGAATCTCTTCTATATTTTGAACAGACCCGTTTTCGGCAATGAGCCGGTTTTTCATCCGGTCATTCCACAGATTCCGCTCTACGAGGTCTTTGAGCAAGTGCTTGTTCACCACGGCAAACTCCCCTGAAAGCACCCTTCTGTTATAGATGTTGCTGGTATAAGGCTCGAAGCATTCATTGTTACCCAGTATTTGGGAAGTGGATGCTGTCGGCATCGGCGCTAATAGTAGGGAATTGCGAACACCATGCTCTATTATTTTTTTGCGCAGTCCCTCCCAATCCCAGCGATCAGTGGGGCTAACATTCCAAAGGTCAAACTGGAACTTGCCTTCACTCAGTGGTGATCCGGAGAAGGTTTCATATGCACCTTCCTGCATCGCTAATTCCATAGACGCTTCGAGCGCCCCGAAATAAATAGTCTCAAATATATCTCTGTTTAAAAGCGCTGCCGGCTCGCTCTCAAAAGGAAGACGTAGCAACATAAATGCATCCGCCAGACCTTGCACACCAATGCCTACAGGCCGATGGCGGCGATTGGAATATTCGGCTTCGGCTACAGGATAGTAATTGCCGTCAATTACTTTATTCAGGTTTCGGGTAACGATTTTGGCTATTTCATATAGTTTTTTAAAATCAAATTGGTTATCCGTTACAAAGCGGGGCAGGGAAATGGAGGCGAGGTTACAGACGGCTACTTCATCCGGAGCTGTATATTCCATGATTTCCGTACACAGGTTGGAACATCTGATGGTGCCCAGGTTTTTTTGGTTCGACTTTTCGTTAGCGGCGTCTTTGCATAAGATGTAGGGTGTGCCCGTTTCTATCTGTGCTTCCAGTATGGCATTCCATAGTTCACGGGCGGGAACCACTTTCCGGGCTTTTCCTGCTGCTTCATACTGCTCATATAATTGTTCAAATTGCGCACCATAGCAGTCTTCCAGACCTTTGGCCTCGTGCGGACAAAACAAGGACCAGTCTTCGTTGGCTTCTACCCGCTTCATGAACAAATCGCATACCCACAGGGCCAGAAAGAGGTCGCGCGCACGCATTTCTTCCTTGCCATGATTTTTCCTGAGGTCTAAAAACTCGAATACATCGGCATGCCAGGGTTCCAGGTACACGGCAAAAGCACCTTTGCGCTTACCACCACCCTGGTCCACATACCTGGCCGTATCATTGAATACGCGCAGCATAGGTATGATGCCATTGGAGGCACCATTTGTGCCTTTAATATAAGTGCCCGTGGCGCGGATATTGTGGATATTGATACCGATCCCACCCGCAGATTGGGAGATAACAGCGCAGCGTTTCAGGGTTTCAAAAATGCCTTCAATGCTGTCTTCTTTCATACTGAGCAAAAAACAAGAAGACATTTGCGGCTTAGGTGTGCCGGCATTGAATAAGGTAGGTGTAGCGTGTACAAACCACTTTTCACTCATGAGGTTGTATGTCTCAATAGCGGCATCAATATCGCGCTTGTGGATACCAATGGCTACACGCATGAACATATGCTGTGGACGCTCGGCGATCGTGCCATTAACCCGAAGCAGGTACGAGCGTTCGAGTGTTTTAAATCCGAAGAAGTCAAAATGATAGTCGCGTTCGTAAATAATCGCGGCGTTTATTTTATCTGCATTTTCTTGTATGATTTGGTACACTTCATCTGCATATAGCGGTGCCTTTTCGTTGGTTTTCTCATCGGTATAGTGATACAGTAATCCGGCAACTTCAGAGAAGGTCTTTCGGGTATTTTTGTGCAGGTTGCTCACGGCGATACGCGCCGCAAGTATGGCAAAGTCGGGATGCTGCGTGGTATATGAAGCAGCGGTTTCAGCCGCCAGGTTGTCCAGTTCGGTGGTGGTAACACCATCATATATACCCTGGATCACTTTTTTGGAAATTTCAATGATGTCGTTGGGCTGTACGCTAAGACCATAACTTAGCTTCATGATGCGCGAGGTGATTTTATCGAAATGTACGGCCTCGGGTTTGCCGCTACGCTTGATTACAAACATAATTGTTAGGTTTTTAGTTGATAAATGGAGGTTTGGCCTGATGTTAGAAATCCTCTTCCAGGGAAAAATTTTGTTTACTCTTATCCTGGCTCGTGACACCATTTTTCTGATATTCACCTACACGGCGCTCAAAGAAGTTAGTTTTGCCTTGCAGGGATATGAGTTCCATGAAATCAAATGGATTGCTGGCGTTCCACAGCTTAGCGCAACCTAAAGCCAATAATAAACGATCGGCAACGAACTCAATATATTGGCACATGAGTTCCGCATTCATGCCAATGAGCCGTACGGGTAGGGCGTCGCTTACAAATTCCTTTTCAATCTCCACTGCATGACGGATGATTTCCTGAACGGTGGCTTCAGGTAATTTATTGACAATATGTTGTTGGTACAGCAGGCAGGCGAAATCGCAGTGGAGGCCTTCGTCCCTGCTGATCAGTTCATTGGAAAAAGTAAGCCCGGGCATGAGACCTCTCTTCTTCAGCCAGAATATGGAGCAAAAGCTGCCAGAGAAGAAAATGCCCTCTACGGCGGCAAATGCAATGATGCGTTCGGCAAAGTTTCCTTTTTCTATCCAGCGTAAAGCCCATTCCGCTTTTTGCTGTACACATGGTATGGTGTCTATGGCCCGTAAAAGAAAGTCTTTCTCCTTGGTGTCCTTGATGTACGTATCAATGAGGAGGGAGTACATTTCCGAATGAATATTTTCAATCATGATCTGGAAGCCATAGAAGCATCTTGCCTCGGGGTATTGTACTTCATTCAGGAAATTGATGGCGAGGTTTTCGTTTACGATCCCGTCGCTTGCGGCAAAGAAAGCCAGCACATGCGAAATGAAATGGCGTTCGTCGGGACTTAGTTTGTTTTGCCAGTCGTTGAGATCGGGGGAGAGATCCACTTCTTCGGCTGTCCAGAAACTGGCTTCAGCTTTTTTGTAAAACTGCCAGATGTCATTGTGTTTAATCGGAAAGATAACAAAGCGGTCTTTGTTCTCTTGTAGCATGGGTTCTGCGTGCATGATGCATTACATTTTACTGATGAGTAAAAACCATCGTCGGAAAAATGCAACAGCAAGAGAGATAGCCGTCCCCTTAGGAACAAATAGTCCAGCCTGCCTGCCTTTCCTCCGAAAGCAATGGGATGAAAAAAACAATCGGCAGGTCTTCTGACTTATAGCCTTTTCAACAGGCCTTCCCATTGCAGGAGCAACAGTGGCTTGTAGTATGTTGAAAATTTAGAAGCAGTGCTTCAGGGCTAATCACAGCTGCGGGGACAGTTTCGGATTTACACCGAAATCCCTTTTAATGAAATGATCATGGCTTGAAATGTTCATGATCTTTCAACCGGATTGAGGTACAAATATGGGGCAGGGAGGAGAAAGGAAGAAAAATAGATATGCACACCTGTGTAAAAGTCGATCATTCACCCGGAACGGCGGTGTCTGCCTGCATCAGGTTTTTTCTTCGATTGCGCCATTCTTCCAGGGTAGGGCGATCGCCATGCTCCATATCCTCAATGAAAATGGTCTGACTGGGCAGGTCTACATAAAAATAATAATGGGGCTGGAACCTGGTGCCACCCTGATAGCCGGCTTCTATATAATAGTAAGGAACCAGAGAGTCGGGTGGGGTAATCGTGAGCACGAGGTCTTGTTTTCTATTGGTCAGCGAGTCATACACCCCATCAAGCGCTTCTACTTCGGGAAGTGAAGTGATCATGTTGTGTACAGAGTCTTCGGGTTGCAACATCACTTGTCCGGTTGTGTTTTGAGCGATGGCAGGCAGATGGGTATACATTAATAAAGTCAGGATGAGGTAGCGCATAATAAGACCTTTATTGCTGCTATAACAAAAAATGCCGGGTTTGGTTGAATCGGGTGTGTTAAAAGCGAAAAAATGCAGGATCTGCGCCATTTTCACTACAAGCAGTGGTGATACGATCAGGCTCCAAATCCCATTTGCAATGCCGCTTTTACTAATCCCACCGTATTCTTAACATCTAGTTTTTGAAGGAGGTTGTACCTGTGGTTCTCTGCGGTACGGAGACTGATGCAAAGTTTATTGGCAATTTCCTGGTTACCGTATTCCTTAATAATTAGCTGTAAAACTTCTTTTTCTCTTTCTGTTAATTTCGGACTGGCATTTTTTTTGCGTTTTGCCCGGAGCATTTCTTGTAGCAGGACCTGCTTCATAGATGGGTCAAGAAATAATTCTCCATTGTATACACCTTTTATGCCTTCAATTAATAATTTATTGTCTGTAGTGCTTTTAAGAAGATATCCGTTACAGCCTTGCTGGATGAGGTCAGCGATATAGTAATGGGACTCTATGCCGCTCAATACGAGAATCTTTATATCGGGGTAGTTCGTTTTAACTATTTTGGCTACTTCTAGCCCCGTAATGTCTGGTAGTTGTACGTCCAGCAGCAACACGTCTGGTGGATTTTTTTTCAATCCGGAGAGCAGGTCTTTTGCACACCTATATACTGCAGTCACTTCAATATTTTCGGCCTCATTCAACACTTTTTGCAATCCTTCCAGTACCATTGGGTGATCGTCTGTAAGTGCAACTGTTATATGCGGTTGGTATGTAGTCATATCTTCAGTTTTTTGCTGTTATAGTAAATCAGGCTAGTAAGCCATTTAATTCAAATTCCAGGTAAACTGTTGTCCTTTCGCCCGGTTTACTTTGTATGTCAAGCTGGCCGCCCATCAGATCAGCTCTTTTGCGTATGTTAGCCAAGCCGGTTGATTTTTCAATAGTAATCAGGCTCGACATGGGGATGCCTTTACCATTATCCTCTACAGTTATGGTTAAAAGGCTGTCGCTACAACTTAACTGCACTAACAATTGCGTAGCTTCCGCATGCTTCAGTACATTTTGCACTAGCTCCTGCACCATCCTGTATAAAGCCAGTTCGGTATCCTGCGGTAACCTGGGCAAATTTCCATAGGCCTGAAAATCAGCTTCTATACCTGTGTTTCTATTTATTTTTTCGCATAAAGCCGCCGCGGACAATGCCAACCCCTGTTGCAGTAAAAGGTCCGGCATGAGGTTATGTGCCGTTCTGCGCAGGTCCTGAGTGGCCTCATCCAACTGGATAGCAATGTCATTAAGCTCATGGGGCTGTATCGCAGTCCTGCTTCTCATTTGAAGTGCGTTCATGCTTAATTTTAGCGAGAGGAGTTGACTCACGATCCCATCGTGTAATTCATGGGCAATGCGGCTGCGTTCTTTTTCTTCTCCTTCTACTTTAGCCTGGAGCTTGGTAATTTCCTGCTCCTGTTTCAGGTTAATGATTGAGGAGTGTTGTAGTCGTTGTTTGCTCTTATTGTTCCTGTAGAATGCGAACAATGTCGCCGCCAGTAGAATACTTCCGAAGGAAGCTGTACCTATCCACACATTTTTTTCCCGTATTTCAGCACGCTGCCTTGAAATAAGTACCTGTTTCTGGGCCAGCGCTTCCATCTTTTCCATTGAGTAGCTAAGCGCCAGGAGCTTACTTTTTTCTTTTTGTGTTTCATGGTCAGTTACCAGGTTGGTGTAAGCTGTTTTATGTCTGTAGGCCTTTTCATATTGTCCTGTTGAATCGTATTGCGCCGCCAGTATCTCATGGATATTGGCTTCTACCTGGTTGACCCCTTCTTTTTGCACCAATGATAG
>JBEBUO010000044.1:0-14131 GCA_040393285.1 Taibaiella helva
GGTGTCCGGTTTTCTTTTAAAAACAAGAAACAAGTCATTGAATAAAGACAAAAACAAGCAGCTATGGCACACAGGTAAGCCAGTGGGGCGCGGGGCATACCCCAGTACGCGCTGAAATTTCGCCATACGATAAACAGTATTAATGTACTAAGCAATGCGCCTATGGCATCAATTAAGAACAGCATACCGGGTTTGCTTATTAAGCGATTCCTCATTTTTTTAAAGGCTGGATACATGTTCGGTCTCCGGTTTTCAGGTTGTTCATCGTAAGGGTTGTGATTGAACGCTTGTCCGACATTTCGGGTGAGGTCGGGGCTATGCATGCGCCCGGGCAGGAAATGAAGCAGTGATTCCCGCTATGAACCGCTAACCCGCCTGGCGCAAGCCATTGTTACCGAAGCCGTGTTATTGTCTGTCCACAATGTAATTGAGTTCGGTTACTCCGCAAGTAAACTGTCGGGTGGTCAATAGGTTTAATGCTATTTTGTCTTTGATGTCTGCAAACAGTGGAATGCCTTGCCCGAGAATAATCGGATTAACAAATAACCAGTAGCCGTCAATTAAGTTACGTTGAATAAGTGCATGTGTAGCAGTGGGGCTGCCAAAGAGCAGGATATCTTCACCTGCCTGTTGTTTTATTTCATTTATCCTGTCCAAAAGCTTATCGCTAATAATTGTTGTGTTCTTCAATCCCGTTTCATGCAATGTTTTGGACAAAACAATTTTGTGCACTTTGTTGTACCATTTCGAATGCTCCCTATCGTGCCTGGTCGCTGTTGGCTTGTCTCCTGCGGTAGGCCAGTAATTTTCCATCATCTGATAAGTTGCTCTTCCGTATAAGGCAGTATCGCCTTTGCTAATCCGCTTACCGACATGATCAAAAATTTCCTCATCAACTTTAATCCAGTTCATTTCTCCCTTTGGTCCTGCTACAAAACCGTCAAGTGACAGGTGCATAAATGAAATTATTTTTCTCATAGGGCGCTATTTTTATTGTGGTGTATGGTTCGTTACTGTCTGTTCTTTCTGCCTTAGTTTTTATTACTATTTATGCCTTCGTTCCTAAGAATCGGGGCAGTCAGCATGTTGTCTTCTTTATTGGTGACTATTTCGGTAAAAGCATGTATCAGCTTGTTCATACGATTCAATGTTTCGTTGTCGGCTATTTTGCCATCATTATTCAGCTTGCTTTTAATATGCGGTAGTAAAAGCTGTGTGTCTGCCGTCATCCTGGCTTCAATAATCAAGAGGGTACCTAAAAGAGAATGATGCGCTTTCTCGCCCGATAGCGAAGCCGTAATCAGGGCAACAGGCTTTTTTGAAAATTCCATTGAAGATACGGTCCAATCGATTGCATTTTTTAATGTGCCCGGAACGCCTATGGCATATTCCGGACTACAAATTAAAATACCATCAGCTGCTCGTAACTGTTGGCGGAAGTTTTTGACTTCCTGCGCCACCTCATCATTATCCAGGTCGGGATTAAAATGCGGAAGCTGTGATAGCCCCTCAAAAATAGTCAGACTAAAAATATCAGTGGTTAAATCAGCAATGGCTTTTATAAGATTCAGATTTGAAGAAGTCTTTCTGGTGCTGCCGCAAATAGCCAATATGTTTATTTTGCCGGTCATAAATTGTCGTTGATGGATTGCTGTGTCCTGCTAAATTATGGAAAAAGGGCATGGGAAATGAAAAACCATAGATATTTTCAAGCCTGCCGGCACAGGTCCGGGAGTCAGTACCAAAGATATTTTGTAATAGATTTCGGGATACTGTAACGCTTCCTGAACATGGGCACTACTCAGTTGATGTGCAGTACCAGGGCCGACACCTGTACCCCCGCCGGTGTGGCAGGGACAGCAGCGGTAGCCCACAGGCCGCTACAGGGCAAGGGCCTGTAGCCGCAGCAACACAGTCGCCGACAAGAACAGGGTCTAAGCGGACCGCTGGTAGCGGCCGAGGACTACAAGCGGATGGCCCGGCTGCCACCCTAAAAAAAGCAATCTTTCCCCTTTGCGCAAGCGGCACCAGAAGCCAGCAGGCGACAGCAGAAAGAAGCCCGCAGGTCGGGGGACTTGCGGGCTTCTGTGCTTTTATAGGAAAGTATCAGGATACTTTATTTGAACTGGGGAATCAATCCCTGGGCCAGAGCCGTCATTTTGCTTAGCCCTTCTTCGGGAAGGTTACCTTTCTTAAACTCGGCCAATACATCAGGCAGCTTGGTTTCCATCTCCATCATAAAGGCATCTTCAAAGGCCTGGATGTTTTTAACGGGCACTTCGCGCAGCAGGTTGTTGGTACCGAGGTAAATAATGGCTACCTGCTTTTCTACAGGGTAGGGGGTAAACTGGGCCTGTTTCAGGATCTCCACGTTACGTGCACCTTTGTCGATAACCGTTTTGGTAGCAGCATCCATATCACCACCAAATTTGGAGAAGGCCTCCATTTCGCGGTAAAGTGCCTGATCCAGTTTGAGGGTACCGGCTACTTTCTTCATGGACTTGATTTGCGCACTACCACCCACACGGCTTACAGAGATACCTACGTTAATGGCGGGGCGGATACCGGCGTTAAACAGGTTGGACTCCAGGAATATCTGACCATCGGTAATGGAAATCACATTGGTAGGGATGTAGGCAGATACGTCACCGGCCTGTGTTTCGATGATGGGCAATGCGGTTAAGGAGCCACCACCTTTTACCAGGTGTTTGATGCTTTCTGGCAGGTCGTTCATGGTCTTGGCAATCTCATCATTGTTGATCACCTTGGCTGCACGCTCCAGTAAGCGGCTATGCAGGTAGAACACGTCGCCAGGGTAGGCCTCACGACCGGGCGGGCGGCGCAGCAGCAGGGATACCTCACGGTAGGCCACGGCTTGCTTAGACAGGTCATCATACACCACCAGGGCAGGACGGCCGGTATCGCGGAAAAACTCACCGATAGCCGCACCGGCAAAGGGTGCATAGAACTGAAGTGGAGCCGGATCGGCAGCTGGTGCGGCCACAATAACGGTGTAGGCCATAGCACCATTCTCTTCCAGTGTCTTCATCACGTTGGCAATGGTAGAGGCTTTCTGGCCGATGGCTACATAAATACAGTAAACAGGCTTGCCTGCTTCGTAAAATTCTTTTTGGTTGATGATGGCATCCACACAAATGGCGGTCTTACCGGTACCCCGGTCGCCGATCACCAGCTCCCGCTGACCACGTCCGATGGGGATCATGGCATCGATAGATTTGATACCTGTTTGCAGGGGCTCTTTTACCGGCTCACGAAACAATACACCTGGCGCTTTACGCTCGATCGGCATTTCGTACAATTCGCCTGAAATAGGGCCTTTACCATCTATAGGCTCGCCAAGGGTGTTAACCACACGGCCTATCATACCTTCACCCACCTTCAGTGAGGCGATGGCACCGGTACGACGTACGGTAGACCCTTCTTTGATAGCGGCGCTTTCACCCATGAGTACCACGCCTACGTTGTCTTCTTCCAGGTTAAGGGCTATGGCTTTGGTGCCATCTTCAAAGGCCACCAGCTCGCCCTGGCGTACACCACCCAGGCCATATACACGGGCAATACCATCGCCCACCTGCAATACGGTGCCTACTTCTTCCAGGTCAGCAGAGCCATTAAAGTTGCTTAACTGTTGGCGCAATATCGCCGATATTTCATCCGGTTTAATTTCAACCATTGTCTATGTGTATTAAAAAGGTAAAATAATTAAGGGTAAAGAATTTGCTTGTTAAATATCCGCTACGTACAGGTTTTTGGTAAACTGGTTCCGGATATCGGTCAGGTCGCGGCGAATGCTGGCGTCAAATAGTTTGTCACCGACTTTCAAGACAAAACCGCCAATCAGGTCTTCGTTTACTTCCGTCTGCAGGTCTACCGTACCATCGGTAGTAGCAGCTACTTTATCCAGGATATAAGTCCGTATACCATCGCTAAGCGGTGTAGCTGTAGAAAGGCTCACGGTTTTGATGTTTTTGTATGCTTTGTATTGGGTCAGGAATGTGGCCGCAATCTCGGGCATATAAAATTCCCGTCCTTTTTTGATCATTAGTTCGATAAAGGCAAAGGTAACGGCTTGTAAGCGACCTTCGAACACCGACCTGAAAATGCTCATTTTCTTGTCACCTTTCACTACCGGGCTTTTCAGCATCAGTACAAAGTCGGGATTGGCCTGGTTCACCTGATGGATCAGTTGCATATCGGCCAATACCGCATCAAGGTTGTTTTGTTCGATAGCGATATCCAACAATGATTTGGCATATCTGGAAGCGAGACGAGGATTTTGCATATAAATGGGCTACTTACTTATTATAAATAACAGGTGGTCAAATTAGTTCATTCTGATCTCATCTGCCAGCATTTTCACGTAATCGGCCTGTGCTTCGTTGTTGTTCAATTGTTTGCGCAGTATTTTCTCTGCTACTTCAACGGCCAGGTTACCGATTTCGTTTTTCACTTCGGTAAGGGCTGCGTTCTTTTGGCGTTCGATCTGCATGCGGGTATCATCCATGATTTTACCGGCTTCTACCTTAGCCTGCTCCTTGGCTTCGTTGATGATTCTGTCTTTGGTTTCTTTAGCTTCTTTAAGCAATTGGGTCCGTTCTTCACGTGCCTGTATCAGCAAGGCTTCATTTTGCGACTGCATTTGCTGCATTTCCGCTTTTACGCGCTCGGCGGTAGCAATACTATCGGCAATACCTGTTTCGCGCTCATGCAGCATCTTCAGGATGGGCTTCCAGGCAAATTTTCTGAGTAAGAACCATACGGTGAGGAAGGCCAGCAGGGTCCAGAAGAACAATCCAAACTCGGGGGTCAATAAATGCATGTGGATCTAAGATTAGTATTTTAGAAAAAAGGTAATTTAAATATGTTTGTGTTTCTCTTTTGTTTGAAATAAACCGGGTCCGCTGCCCTGTGCGTTGGACGCCGGTTTAAGATCATGGTATTGAAAAAATTATTTCAATACGACAGCCAGCAGACCGGCAATAACGCCAAACAGGGCAACACCCTCTACGAAGGCGGCTGTAAGGATCATGTTAGAGCGGATATCACCGGCAGCTTCAGGTTGACGGGCGATAGATTCTACCGCGCCTTTACCAATCTGGCCGATACCGATACCAGCAGCCAAAGCAGCTATACCGGCACCAATAGCGCCTAATCCGGTTCCTAAGCCGTCAGCGGCTAACATTACAGTGTTCAATAAAGACATTGTATATATGGGTTTAAAAATGAAAAAACAATTGAATTAATTACGCTATGATCTCCTGTTCTGATACGTTGTATTGTTGACCTGTTTCCGGGTTAAGCTTATGATAGTCTTCAGTTTCTATATCGTGGTGATGTGCTTCTTCTATAGCCTGACCGATAAATACCGCCGCCAGGTTGGTAAAGATAAAGGCCTGGATGGCGCCTACCAATAATTCCAGGAAGAACATAAATATGGTAAAGGCCATAGATACGGGTACAAAGCCCCAGCCTGCTACGGCATTAAGTGCACCAAAGATAAAGATCATGGAGACCACACTCAGGATGATAATGTGACCGGCCAGGATGTTGGCAAAAAGCCGGATCATCAGGGCGATGGGCTTGATAAATAGGGAAATGATCTCGATAGGTACAAGCAGGAACTTAATGCCCAGGGGTACGCCCGGCGGGTTGAACAAGTGACCCCAGAAGTGTTTGTTACCGCTGACCAGGATAACAATAAAAGAAACCAGGGCCAGGGCACCGGTTACGGCGATATTGCCGGTAAAGTTGGCACCGCCGGGGAGCAAACCCAGTAAATTGTTGATCCAGATAAAGAAGAATAAGGTGAGTAGCAGGGGCATGTACCGCATGTATTTATGTCCCAGGTTAGGCTTGCCTACTTCATCGCGTATAAATATAATAACGGGCTCCAGGGCATTTTGAAATCCGGAAGGCGCCTTCTGACTGCCGTTCTTTTTGTATTTTTTTGCTACCGATGTCATGATGAGCAACAACAGGACAATGGACAACAGCATGTTGGCCACATTCTTGGTGATAGACAGGTCTTTTATGGCTGCATTATCGGCAGAAACAATCTTTCCTTCTTCGTTCAGGCTGTAGCCTTCATAGCTTGCGTGGCCGTGTTCAAAGCGCGAAGACATAAAGGAGGTAAAGCCGTTTTCAGGATGGTAAATGATTACCGGCAGGGGGATGGAAACGGGATGGCCGTTGATGTCGGTAATATGCCAATCGTGTGCATCACTAATGTGACCGAAAATAACTTCTGAAGCATCAAATTCTTTCTGCGTTTCATGTCCTGCTGCATCACTTGATGCATAGGTAGTAAAACCTAATAAAATAAACAGTAATGCAGCTAAAAGTTGTTTGCAATTAATTAACACGGCTCTGAAATTTTGCGCAAAGTTACGGGTTTTACTGTCAAAAAAAACAAACTCTTTAAAAATGTATCATGTTGTGGAAAAAATCAGCTACTTTCTACGTGCCAGGCCTGTTTAAGGCGGTTTTACGCGCTGTACAGCCGGGGCAGGGCCCGACCTGACTTACCCCCCTGTAGCCGGGTTAGCACCTGTTTTTGATGTGTATCTGATGAAGACCTGATCATCAGCTTGTTGGCTTTTTTAGGCCTGGCGCGGTAAAGGCAGGCATTGTTAGCAATGATGCATTTCGGAACCGGAAAGTCGTATTACTCCTTAGGGCGCATCATTGTTTTCCAGTCAAAATGGCTTTTGGCGGCTTCATTACGGGCGGCCAGGTCGTCGCGCATATGGGCCAGCGTATCCTTAGCCAGCCACCGGCCATTGACACATACGGCGGAGATATGTCGGAAACGCGTAATGTCTTCCAAGGGGTTTTCGTCGAGCAGCATAAGGTCTGCGCGCTTGCCCGGCGCTATCGTTCCCGTCTCCCCGTTGATGCCGAGCCAGGTGGCCGGAAGCCGGGTGGCAGCATTGAGTGCTTCTTCGGGTGTGAGGCCGGCGTCCACCAGTAACTCAAGTTCGTCGTGCAGTGAAAATCCGGCTACTACACCGGATACCCCCACATCGGTGCCGGCTACTATAGGCACACCGGCCTCTTTACATGCCCCCACCAGGAGTCGGTTAAAGGCGACCATTTTGTCGAAATAGGCTATTTGTTCCGGGCTGGAGTGCTTCTGGTAGTTATTGGTGGTCAGCCATTTGCTTTGCAGCAACGGATGTACGTAGCGCAAGGTGGCAGCGGCCTGCAAGGGGGCGAGCGAGCGGGTTTGCAGGGCGATCCATACCATGGCGGTGAGTGTAGGAGTGAGCCAGGTACCCCTGGCTTTAGCCAGGCGGGCAAATGCCTTAGCTTCCTGTTCGCTGAAGTCTACTGCATACTTCGACAACTCTTCGGCATGGGCTACCATACCGAAATGGGGTACAAAGGCCCGGTCCAGGTGGTGCTGAAAGGCTGTAGGGATGTGCCCTACGGTTTTCATTCCCTGTATATAGGCTTCATCGATGATGGCCATATAAGTAGCGGTATCGAGCTGGCTATAGGGCTTAATGAATGCGTAGCCTTCTGCTTTGGCATCGCGCACCGCTTGTCGGCCTTCTACAGGCGTATGGGCTGTACGGCCACTTCCGGTTCCCCCGTCGATAAGTGCCGCAAGTGCCATCTGCGGACCGATTACCCGCCCTTTATCGACTTCATTTTTCTGGCAGAAGGAGGCCATAACGGCATTCAGGTTGAATATGGTCGTTACCCCATTGATGACAAAAGGGATCATGATGTCCTGTACATCAAAAACCACATCGGGCGCCTGGATAGGCAGGCTTTTTCCCGTATATAAATCTGCAGGCAGGTGTACATGCATGTCAATCAGTCCGGGGATGAGCCATTTACCCGCACCGTCTATCGTGGTTATACCTTCCGGAAGGGTGTCGCTAATGGCCGCTATCCTGTGGTCCCTGATGGTCACATTCACATGCTTCCGTACCAGGTTTGGCGTGTCCATAGTAATCACCTGTACGTTTTTGATCACGTAGACCGGCAACTGTCCGGCCGGAGCTTGTGCGCCAAGGAGGAACGGGAGGCAGAGCATCAGCGCCAGGCCTGCAATTTGATGTATTTGTTTGTAGGACATTTATCTATTTTTTTATAACATGTTTATTCTACCAGCCCCAGCCGTATGGCCTTTCGGATAAGACCGGCCATATTCTTTACTTCAAGTTTGAGCAGGAGGTTAGAGCGGTAGTGTTCTACCGTACGCATACCAATGAACAGCTTTTCGGCGATCTCCTGGAGGGTAGCGCCGTCGGCGGTCAATTGCAGGACTTCCTTCTCACGCAGGGTGAGCGTGGGCTTGAGTGCTGCCTCCTTCTTCATGGTCAGGGAAAACTCATCAAGTTTTTGTTGTACACCATGTTCCAGAAAGCTCCCTTTTTCATACACACTTTCTATAGCCTGGATGACTTTATCCGGGTCGGAATTTTTGGATAAATATCCACTTACGCCCATGCGCAGCATATTGTGTATGTAGAGCATGCTATCCATATTCGTCAGGGCCAGGATACGTATAGCCGGGTACTTTTTAAGAATGAGGGGCACCAGGCTGTCGCCGGTTTTATCGGGTAGTTGTATGTCCAGGAGCAGCACATCAGGTTGCCGGTGTTGCAGTCCCGCCATAAGCGAAGCGCCGGTGGTGTAGGCGTCATCCAGTTGTATATGGGGATACAGGGCAAGCAGGTTACGCAAGCCGCCTATAATCATGGGATGGTCGTCTGTAATGGCAATATGAATGATAGGTTCCCGAATCATGTGCCTGATTTTAAATGAAGTTCAATAAAGGTAGTACTTCCCTTGCCGGGAGAGGAGGTGAGGGTGTATTGTCCGTTTAGCGCATATACCCTTGTTTTGATGTTTTGCAATCCGATGCCGCTATCCTGGCCGGGGTCAAAACCGCTACCATTGTCTTCGGCAGTAATGTACAAGGTATCTTTAACCTGTGATATCTGGATCTCTGCCAGGCTGGCTCCGGCATGTTTCAGTATATTTTGTATCAGTTCCTGTACGATGCGGTAGACGGAGAGCTCGAGTGTCTTGTCCTGAAGCGCAGGTGCCGCATGATAATGCAGGTTGAGCTGCTGCTGCTCTGTATGCAAGGACTTACAATAAAGTGTCAGTGCTTCGCGGAGGTTATGTTTAAGTAAGGCATCCGGCATCAGGTTATGGGCGGTATGGCGTATCTCCTCACCCATGTCCTGGAGCATGCTCATGATCCCTTCCAGTTTTTCGGGCAAGACGCTGGTATCGCTTTGTTTTTGCAGGCTGCGCAGGTTCAGCTTAATACCCGTAAGCATGCCTCCGACACCATCGTGCAATTCCCTGGAAATACGTGCACGTTCCTGTTCTTCCCCTGCGGCAGCGGCCTTAAGCCTGGCGATCTCGGCATTCCTTTTATGTATCCGCCTCCTGTTGTTGTAGAAAAAAATGCCGGAAACACATACCAGTAGCGTGCCGGCCGTAATACCGGTCAGGGTCATATTTTTTCGGAATATGATCTTTTCCTGCCGTGCAATCAGCATTTCCTTCTGGTAAATGTCCTTATCCTTCTCTGCTGTCTGGTATTTTATTTCTATATCATTGATGGCCCGGATTTTCTCCAGCTCATTGGTACTGTCTTTCAGGTGCTGCCGTATGTTTGCATGGTATACCGCATCCTTATACCTCCCTGTAGCTTCATACACATCAGCCAGAACGCCGTGTCCGTTATCCATATTCTCTGTAAGGCCGGTAGCTTTGGCTTTGGTCAGTGCCTCCAGAAGCACTTGTTCCGCTTTTCCATAGGCTTTAAGCCTGTAATAGACCGCACCAAGGGAGTAGCGGGGCAGTATATAGCCAAATAAAGTGCCGGCCGGGGCCGTTTTATCCATGGCAATAGCTCCCTCCAGGTAGCCTGCCGCTTTGTGGTATTGGCCTTGCTTCAGGGCAATGTTACCCATACCCAGGTAATAAGATACATAAAGACTTTTGTTGCCCAGTGCTTTGGCCGTTTCCAGGCCGGTGTGGTAATAATGCAAGGCACTGTCGTACCGTTCCATCGTCTCAAAAGTAGTGGCTTTGTTGAGCAGGGACAGGGCCAGATAGTGTTGTGTGCTATCTTTCTGTGCTCGTTCTACGGCCTGTCCGGCATAGGCCAGGGCCTTTTCATAGCTACCCATCCTAGCCTGTATACCGATCAGGTTAATGTACACGGCCGTGATGCTGCGGCTATGGGGCAGGTATTTTTGAAAGGTGGCCAATGCACGATGAAAGGAGGCATTAGCGGCGCTATAATCACCGCGCTGTTTAGCGGTTATGGCCATATTCATATACAGGTAAGCGATCACAAATTTGCAGTCGCGGGCATGTATGCAATAGGGCAAGGCTTCTTCGTAATAAGCCTGACTTTGATCATAATCACCCATTTCTGAGGCTGCCATGCCCATAAATGCAGTAGCATACCCGATCCCATCGTAGAAACCCGACAACCTGCTGATCTGTGCTGCCTTGCGGAAGCAGGCCATAGCCTGTTCGGGTTCCTGTTCCAGGTAAGGCAGGCCTTCCCTGACGAGGGCAAACACGGCCGAAGAATCTTCGGGATGGTAAAAAGAGAAAGGGCGCAGGGCCGGTTCCTGCGCCTGCACGCTGCGTGGCCACCATACGGATACCAGGCATAAGTAAACCGTCAGGACGAATGAGAAGTGTTGCCGCCGGTTTACTGATTTACGATATAAGTAAGGGTGCATGGTGTTCTTGCAGGATAAATAAAAAAATACGTAAAATCCGAAATAAATAATCGCATCAAAGTTCCTTATTTCGTACCGGATAATAGGACATAGCGTGAAAATAGCACGAGGCGCCAGATAGGGCGTGGATATTTCCCGGCAGTCTCTGGACTCCGTCACGCTAAAGTTAGTCGATTATTTCGTTCGGAAAATCATACTGTCAAAAGTGGATATCCGGGAGGACATGAACAACATCAGTCATCAGTAATTAATTTTAATATAACAATTATGAAAAAACACTACATGCAAGGAATTAAGTGCGCGTGTGCCGGCCTGCTGTTGTTGGGTGCTACCGTACCCGTAAGCGGGCAGGGAGTCGGATTTGAATGGGCTAAGGCTATGGGCAGTAGCAGTCCGGCGGCAGCCTCGCTGGTGAGCCAGGCAGAACAGGGTAATGGTATATGTGTGGACCAGGAAGGCTATGTGTATACGATCGGCACCTTTATGGAGACAGCCGAGTTTGGCGCAGGCACTTCGCTTGTTTCGGCCGGCGATAAAGATATATTTGTCAGCAAGACCGATCCCTCGGGGGAGCTGGTATGGGCCATAGGCTTAGGTGGAAGCGGCATAGAGGAAGGCATGGCTATTACCACGGACCTGTCGGGCAACGTATATATCACAGGCATGTTTCAGGATACGGTAGATTTTGATCCCGGAGCCGACACGTTTACACTTGCCTCGCTGGGGGAGCATGATATCTTCATTACCAAGCTCACTACGCTGGGCGAACATGTGTGGACCAAACACATAGGCGGCGATGATGTGCAACGCACGAATGCCATCTCTGTTGATGAGCAGGGCCATGTGTATACCACAGGCTTCTTTTGCCGTACCACACCTGCCAGCAGCGGTATCGTAGATTTCGACCCGGGTCCGGGGGTACACAACCTGATTGTTCCTGCTTACAACAATGCCTTTGTACTAAAACTGGACGCTTCGGGCAATTTTGTATGGGTACGCCAGTGGGAGGCCGACACGTCAGAGGGTTATGGCCTGGCGGTATCGAACGGGTACGTGTATACCTCCGGCGGTTTCTCCGGGAATGCCGACCTGAACACCGATTCCGCCGGCTTTCAATTCGTATTTGCTTTTCTGGCCGACATCTATGTGACCAAGCTGGATACTGCTGGCAATTTTATATGGTCCAGGGTATTAGCAGGCAATAATGACGGTAATTTTTCCTTCGGCTTTGCCACTTCCCTGGCCATTGATGATGCCGAAAATGTATTTACTTCCGGGGTATTTTTCGGCCAGTTTGATTTTGATCCGGACCCTACCAATACGTTCTATTTGTCCGCTACCGGTTATAATGAAGGCTTTATTTCCAAACTGGATGCGGATGGTAATTTCGCCTGGGGCCTCACGACAACAGGCAGCTCCAATTCCATCAATTTTGTTTACAACCTGAGTACGGATGCTGTAGGTAATCTGTATGCTACAGGGCGCTACTCTGCTACGACGCAATTTTTTGCTGAGGACCCTGACCACACGCTCACCGCTGCCGGAAATACGGATGTGTTTGTGACCAAACTGGATACTGACGGAACTTTGTTGTGGTTGAAGGGTATAGGTGGCGAAGAGGAGGATCATGGCCTTTTCTTATGTGTAGACCCATCAGGTAATGTGTATACCACAGGCTTTTTCCAGGGCGTAGCCGATTTTGACCCCGATGCCGGCATCTATGAGCTGAACGCTTCCGGCTCGAGCGATATTTTTATTCATAAGCTGGTCTGTACCGATACCAATTCTTCTTACCTGGCGGTTACGGCATGTTCTTTTACCATGAATGGCAATACTTATACCACCACCGGTGTGTATACCGAACACCTGACCAATATGTCGGGTTGTGACAGTACCATCATCATCGACCTGACGATAGATGAGCCCCTGCCGGTCATCACGGTAGACGGATTTACACTGGGCACGACGATACCTTACGAAAGCTATCAGTGGTCATTGGATGGCACGGAAATACCGGGAGCTACAGCTGCGACTTATACAGTAGCCCAAAACGGGAGCTATAGTGTGGCAGTTACCAATGCATCGGGTTGCTCAGGCACCTCCGGTATGTATGAAGTGAATAATTACACCGGCACCTCTGATGTAGCCGCACTTGCTGCAAGCATACGCATTTATCCTAACCCTGCGCAGGATATGCTTTATGTGCAGTCGCCGGTACCCGTTACACTAAGCCTTACCGGCATAGACGGCCGTTCGGTACTTGCTGCACAGGAAACGGATGCCGTATTTGTAGGTGAACTGGCAGACGGCATGTACCTGCTACACATTTCGGATAAGGCGGGCAGGTTGCTCCGCTCGGAAAAAATTGTAAAACAGAAGTAATTAACTCAGGCACATGCCTGTTTGCGGGAGCTAGGCAGGCATGTGCCTTTTATTATTATTATTATTGAAAAGACATATGGCGAAAATAAAATGACCGGCTACAGTTAGAAAAGACACAAAAGCCATATCATTAGTAAAAAAAAGCAAAGCGGGAGTTATTTTCTGCGGGTTATTGATGGCATTTTTCGCTCCAGTCGTATGTATCCAGTGGTAAACGATATACACATTGTCAAATGCTTCCTGATAAAAGCTTACGGCTTCTTTTGCATTATTGTTATATCAAATACAGGGATAGATGGAGTTGTTCATTATTTTCGTGCATTAGGAAGGTGATAAAATCAGTTTTTTCCCCTGCTTACTTTCTGTATTTGTCGTTCAGGCCTGCGCCGGCCATAATCATGGGTTTGATCTTGGCCAGCCTGTTCTCTCTGGTCGTATCCTGCCTGGCCTCATTGAGGTAAACAATGTATTCTTTCTGCTTGCCCGGCGTAAGCTGAGCGAATGCCGCTTCCAGTTCTTTATCTGTTTTAAAGGCAGCTAACAGTAGCTCCGGTGGCGGCACAGGTGTAAATTTTTCAGGCCGGATCTTTAAGCCTTTTTTTTCGACGGTTATGGCTTCCTGTATATAAGCCAGGATTTTCTTTTCGTCCACTTCCGCTTTACTGGTAAAACGCCATTGCCTCAGGGACTTGGTCTTGCCACCTGATGCCGTAACGAGTAGCTGATCCTTATCTTCCAGAAAAACCCCGTTATTGAACCAGATAGCGAAATGGTTTTTGAAACCGCCGTAACTGAGTACATTCCTACCCTGGTAGGTGAATACTTCCATACCCCATTTGATACTGCGCTCCAGCGGCGCCTTGGCTATAATGGAGGAGAGTAGGGCCAGTTCCTCTGCCCATTGTTCCTTGTATTGCATCAGTCGTTTGTTTTACTCCTTACCCTATTTAATGGCCGCCACCGCCTTTTTAGTTGTGGTTTTCGGCATGGTTGAAGAT